>RFGN01000782.1 GCA_003696645.1 Gammaproteobacteria bacterium
CCACACCACCAGGGTGTCTTCCGGGCGGGCATAGTCCAGGGCCTCCTGCAGGCCGGGGCGACTGGCCCGCGCACCGCTTTGGGTGTCCTCGAAGATCCGTTTGCAGCCGCAGGCCTGCAGGGCATCGCGCTGCAGGTCCAGGTTCTGGTCATCTGTCGAGACGCGGGCGTAGCCGATGAGCATGGTCATCTCCAGATTCGATGATCGGTTTGCATCAGAATATGCAGCCATCTTTCATTGACCGGCATCTCTCGTTATTCCTTGTATCCGGCTTCTTTTTGATGTCGCACGGCAAGAATCATTGCAGTTTCACCATCGAAGCGATACAGCACGATATAGCCACTGCTTCCGAAATCGATCAGCCATTCCCGAAACGCTGGATCCATATCCTCAACCGGACGGCCTGCCTCTGGATGGTGTGCCAGTATCTTCACGCCTGCCCGGATTGTTTTGATGGCACGCCGGGCCGCGTCTTCATCTTTCTGGGCAAGGAAGCGGTAGAGTCGCTGTACGTCGGCGAGAGCTGACGGAGACCAGATCAGGTGTGGCACTCGGGCAGTTTCGCATCTTCGCCCGCTTCAAGCTTCGCCAGCCAGGCGTCAGCTTCTTCAAGCGTCAGATGCCGTCCGTTTTCCTGGTAGGCTTCCCAGGCGCGCAGTGCATCCCGTTTGAAAGATTCCCGTTTTTCCTCACGCTCAACATAGTCTCGAATCGCTTCGCGCATGATCCAGTGCGATGAACGATGCCGTATTTCAGCCAGGCGCCGGATCCGGGTTTTCAGATCCTCATCAAGTTTCACGGATGTTGCCATGCTGTTGTCTCGATATCAAAAGGTAATACTTACGGATACTATACCATAAAATCTCTTGCCCGGGTTACCTGAACGACATTCGCAACATTGGCTATGGCTATGACGCCGTGGGCAATGTCACCTGGAAGCGGGATGCCAAGCAGAACCTGTTTGAAGAGTATGGGTATGACACCGCAGATCGACTGGTCAGTGCCACCAGTACCCTCACCGA
>RFGN01000783.1 GCA_003696645.1 Gammaproteobacteria bacterium
CAAGACCAACCCGAATGCAATGGCATCCATTGCAAAAAATACCATCTTCACCAATGTGGCCATCACCAAAGACGGCGACGTATGGTGGGAAGGCATGACTGATGAAGTGCCCGACGGACTGACAGACTGGAGAGGCCAGCCTTACGACCCCGCCTCAGGCAAGCCGGCGGCACATCCCAATGCCCGTTTCACGGCACCTGCCTATCAAAACCCCGTGATCGACCCCGATTGGGAAAATCCGGAAGGTGTACCCGTAAAGGCATTCATTTTCGGTGGCCGTCGCAGTACAGTGGTGCCCCTGGTTTACCAGGCTTTCAACTGGAACTTCGGTGTTTACCTGGCTGCTACCATGGGCTCAGAAATGACGGCTGCGGCATTTGGTCAGATAGGAAAAGTTCGCCGTGACCCATTTGCCATGCTGCCATTCCTCGGTTATCACATTGCCGATTACTTCAACCACTGGTTGCAGTTTGGCCGTGATTTGCCCAATGCACCCCGTATTTTCAGTGTCAACTGGTTCCGCAAAGACGAGAACGGCAAGTTCGCCTGGCCTGGCTTTGGCGAGAACATGAGAGTCTTGAAGTGGATCGTTGACAGGGTGAGGGGCCGTGCCGGTGCTGTGGAAAGCCCCATTGGCTGGATGCCCCGCCACAGGGACATCGAATGGAAAGGCCTGGAAGACTACCCCTACGACAAATTCAAGAAACTCATGGCTGTTGATGCCGAGGCCTGGAAGCAGGAAATTCTCGACCACGAACGGCTTTTCTCAAAGATGTATGACCGTTTGCCGAAGGAGTTTCTCTTTATGCGTGAAATGTTGCTCTCGGCCATCTGGCGTTCTCCGGAGCACTGGGAAACCGACACTGGAAAAGCAGATGATAATTGATATTGCTGAATAACATTCAGAGATTTGAGTTTTAAGAAAGCCCTCCGGTAATTGCCGGGGGGCTTTGTCATTCAATAATTTCTCGAATCTTTGCCGCATGAACCTCGAAAGATTCATCGCAACCCGGGTAGCCTTTTCAGAGCGGAAGTCCTTCTCCAGGTTGATCATTCGCATTGCCGTGGTGGCAGTGGCACTCAGCCTGTCCGTCATGATCGTTGCAATGGCTGTTATCACCGGCTTCAAACACCAGATTGGTGAGAAGATTTTCGGGTTCTGGG
>RFGN01000134.1 GCA_003696645.1 Gammaproteobacteria bacterium
CAAAATTTTCTGGATTATCTGTCGGAAGAACGGCTCTATTCTCGGCATACCATAGATGCCTATCGCAGAGACCTGAAGATTTTTTCGATTTATTGTCAGAGTAGGGGAGTAGCTCGTCCGGAAGAGGTCGATACTGCTCTGATCAGAAAGTTTATCGCTGATCAGAACAGAAAAGGACTGAAAACCACAACTTTGCAGCGACGGCTTTCTTCCTTGAGATCTCTTTTTTCTTTTTTGAGGCGCAGAGGGGTTTCCAGTGACAATCCAGTCAATGCCGTGGAGGCACCAAGGGGAAACAAACGACTTCCGGCCACTCTTTCGGTTGATCAGATGACTACGTTGCTTTCATGGAAACCTGATGATACGAACGAACCTTCTGAATGGCATGTACGTGACAAGGCCATTCTGGAACTGTTTTATTCTTCTGGACTACGACTTGCCGAGCTTGTGAGCTTGAACCTTGTTGATATCCACCTTGCAGATCGACTGGTCAGAGTAACCGGTAAAGGAAACAAGACGAGGCTTGTACCAATAGGAAGAAAGGCCTGTAAGTGGTTGTCAGATTGGATCAGTATCCGTCACAGACAAGGGGCAGGCGTGGATGATGCATTGTTTGTCAATTGCAGGGGGGGCAGGATGAGTGGCAGGAGTATTCAGAACCGGCTTGCGCAGATTGCCATAAAACAACTGGGATTTCATGTTCATCCTCACATGCTCAGACACTCATTTGCCAGTCATCTTCTGGAATCAAGTGGCAATCTGCGTGCTGTACAGGAAATGCTGGGCCATGCAGATATTTCCACAACCCAGATCTATACGCATCTTGATTTTCAGCATTTGGCAAAGATCTATGATCGTGCTCATCCACGAGCGAAAAGATAAAGAATAGAACCTGGATCACCTTTATTATTGGAGATTACTATGGAACAGTTTAGGGGAACGACCATCCTGGCATTGCGCCGAAACAATCAGGTCGTTGTGGGTGGAGATGGGCAGGTTTCGATGGGTAATACCGTCATGAAAGGCAATGCCCGCAAGGTCAGACGCCTGTATAACGACAAGGTTATCGTCGGCTTTGCCGGAGGGACGGCCGATGCCTTTACACTGTTCGAGCTGCTTGATGGTAAACTTGAACAGCATTCAGGAAATCTGCTTCGAGCGGCTGTCGATCTTGCAAAGGAGTGGCGTACAGATAGAATGTTGCGTCGACTTGAGGCCATGCTGATTGCGGCCAACCGGGAACACCTGCTTGTAATATCCGGAAATGGGGATGTTTTCGAACCCGAGAATAATGTCATTGCCATAGGGTCTGGAGGCCAATATGCCTTGTCTGCCGCGCGAGCCCTGCTGCAGCATACCCAGTTGTCCGGGGAGGACATCGTACGCTCTGGCCTTGGCATTGCTGCGGATATATGCGTGTTTACCAACAATAACATCATTGTGGAATCCTTGTCTGCTGATGAACAGGATTCATGAGAAACTTAGAGGGATACTGACAGATTATGGCAGAAATGACACCACGTGAAATCGTTGCTGAACTTGACAAGCATATTATAGGACAGAGTGAGGCAAAACGTTCAGTGGCCATTGCTTTGCGCAATCGCTGGCGTCGCAGTCAGATTGAAGAGCCCCTGAAGAGCGAAATCATGCCCAAGAATATTCTCATGATCGGTCCGACAGGGGTGGGCAAAACCGAGATTGCTCGTCGTCTGGCTCGATTGGTGAATGCCCCGTTTGTCAAGGTTGAAGCGACCAAGTTTACAGAGGTGGGTTATGTCGGCCGTGATGTGGAATCGATTATTCGGGACCTTGCCGAGGTTGCCAATAAGCAGGTTCGTGACCAGGCGATGGAAGAGGTTCATGACAAGGCCTCAGAAAAAGCGGAGGAACGGATTCTGGATATCCTTGTCAGACCGGCACGAACCGGGAATGATTCAGGTGAATCACATACCGAATCAGCATCCAGACAGCTATTCAGGAAAAAACTCAGGGAAGGCCAGCTGGATGACCAGGAGATTGAGATCGAAATGGCCTCTTCACTTCCTGGTGTCGAGATCATGGGACCTCCTGGAATGGAGGACATGTCAAACCAGTTGCAGAGTCTCTTCAAGAACCTGGGGGGAGGACGCAAGCAGCTGCGCAGGATGCCCATTCGTGAGGCATTCAGACATATATGTGATGAAGAATCGATGAAGCTCATTGATGAGGAGGAGATCAAGGCCAAGGCGTTACAGAATGTAGAACAAAATGGCATCGTATTTATTGATGAGGTAGATAAGCTGACCCGGACATCGAGTCGTTCAGATGGGCCAGATGTGTCGCGTGAAGGTGTGCAGAGAGACCTGCTTCCCCTGGTTGAAGGATCAGCAGTAACAACGAAATATGGAATAGTCAATACGGACCATATCCTGTTTATTGCCTCGGGTGCCTTCCACTTCTCAAAACCCTCTGATCTCATCCCCGAACTGCAAGGAAGATTTCCAACTCGAGTGGAACTCAAGGCACTTGAAACAGGTGATTTTGTAAGAATACTGACAGAACCAGAGGCCTCTCTGACCGAGCAATATACCGCGATGATGGCCACTGAAGGGCTGGAGCTGGAATTCAACCGGGACGGAGTACTAAGAATAGCCGAGATTGCCTTTCAGGTAAATGAGAAGACTGAGAATATAGGTGCTCGGAGACTGCATACAGTGATGGAAAAGCTGTTGGAGAATATATCGTTTTCAGCTCCGGATCAGCGTGGAGAACACGTTACTGTGGACAGGGCCTATGTCGATCAGTACTTATCAGAACTCGCCGGAGATGAAGATTTGAGTCGTTATATTCTGTAAGTCATGGGACAAGTGACTGATCCGATACCCTCGGATATTCGTCTGCAAAAGGCATCAAGATTGATGCATCTGACATTTTCTGATGGCAGGAGCTATGTACTGCCATTTGAGTATCTCAGGGTTTTTTCACCTTCTGCCGAGGTACAGGGGCATGGTCCGGGGCAGGAAACGCTGGTTTATGGCAAGGAAGATGTCGGAATTACCGCCGTCGAGCCAGTGGGCCATTATGCCATCAGACTGGTTTTTGATGATGGGCATGGAAGTGGGCTGTATACCTGGCAATATCTGCATGAGCTTGCGGTAAACCAAAAACAATACTGGGAAACTTATCTGTCACGCCTCAGACAAGCTGGCTATGGTCGAAAACATGACTGACAAAACCACACACTTCGGTTTCAGAACGGTTGATGCAAGGCAAAAGGCCTCAATGGTCCGGGGTGTATTTGATTCGGTGACAGACAGATACGACCTGATGAATGACCTGATGTCAATCGGGCTGCATCGTTTGTGGAAAAGATATGTTGCCAGCATGACCCACCTCAGAAAAGGGCAATGTGCCCTTGATCTGGCGGCTGGAACTGGAGACATGACTCGATTGTTGGCTTCACAGGTTGGCAGACAGGGGAAGGTGGTTTCAACCGATATCAATCATTCCATGCTGGAAAAGGGACGAGCCCGTCTTGAAGATTGTGGCCTTGCAGGGAATATTGAATATGTCATTGCCAACGCCGAGACATTGCCATTTTCGGATAATCAGTTTGATTGCATTACCATGGCCTTTGGTCTAAGAAATGTTACCAATCCCTTGAAGGCGTTAAATTCCATCTACAAGGCAATCCGGCCCGGTGGCAGAGTTCTGATACTCGAGTTTTCCAAACTGGTAACACCCACCATGCAAGGTGTTTATGACCAATATTCCTTCAAAATCTTGCCCGTATTGGGAAAACTGGTTGGTGGGGATGAGGAGGCTTATCAGTATCTGGTTGAATCGATTCGAATGCATCCTGATCAGGAGTCCTTGAAAGAACTGTTTTTGCAGGCAGGGTTTGACAAATGCGAGTATCAGAACATACATGGTGGCATTGTTGCCATTCATTCTGCTTGGAAATACTGAGCAATGATCAAAATGGATACTGTTTTTGAGCAGATACTTGTTCGCTGGCAGCATCTGCTCAATTCTGCACTGGAACAGGATCCTGAAACCCGAGAAGCACTTGGTCAGTTCGATGGCCGTCAGATCCTTGTCCATCTGGAAGGGATCAATCGTGCTATCAATATACGGTTTGATGGGAATCAAATCAGTCTTGGCGGCCAATGTCCTGAAAATGCTGACGTGACACTTCGTGCCTCACCGTTTGCTCTGCTAAGGTTCGTCATGGATAAAAACGCTCCTGCCAATCAGGTATCCAGATCGATGGAGGTGTCAGGTGACCTGGCACTGGCACAGGCAATCAGAAAGGAATTGCTCCATTTTGAAATGGATTGGCAGAGTTGTATTGCCAAACTGACGGGTGATCTTTTTGCCTATAAATTGGTCCAGTTCTGGAGGTTTTCCACGGCAGGAATCACCGATCATGTCGGGCTTGTCAGTGAATCTCTTGCAGATTATCTGAAGGAGGAGAGCGGTTTTCTGTTGACGACATTTGAGACAGACTGGTTTATCAATGAAGTTGATGATCTCACTGCCCGTATTGAGAGGCTTGAGGCAAGGATACAACGGATGTCTGATCACTACAGGGGCAAAGAATGTTGAAGAAGTTCAGACTGTTCCTTCGACTTCTCCATATACAATGGATATTCGTCCGTTACAGACTGGATGTTTTTCTGCATGCAGTGCCATTTCTGCGTCCAATCCATTGGGTCATGCGTCTATTTTTTCTGCTGATGGGGGTGACCCCTCGAGAGTCGGATGCAATCAGATTGCGCAAGGCTCTTGAAAGGCTGGGACCAGTCTTTATAAAATTTGGGCAGAATCTCTCCACGCGTCGTGATCTGCTCAATCCTGAACTTGCAGATGAATTAGCCAAACTTCAGGATAATGTTCCACCATTCCCTGGTACTGAAGCGAAAAAAATCATTGAACAGGAACTCAGTGAACCAATAAATACCGTATTCGCACATTTCGATGATGAACCGTTTGCATCCGCCTCTATTGCTCAAGTACATCGTGCTGTCCTGAAATCCGGTGAATCAGTTGTTGTCAAGGTCGTCAGGCCCGGGATAGAAAAAACCATCGATCGTGATATGGCATTGCTTTATATCCTGGCAGATCTGGCCAATCGCTACTGGAAGGAATCGAGACGATTGAAGCCCAGGGAAGTGGTTAAAGAATTCGACCGTGTGATTCATGATGAATTGGATCTGGTGAGAGAGGCTGCCAATGCTTCGCAGCTCAGACGAAATTTTGAGCAATCACCATTGCTTTATGTTCCAGAAGTCTTTTGGCCTTATACCAGAAGGCGTGTGATGGTCATGGAAGAGATCAAAGGAATTGCCATTGATAATATCGACGAGATCAAGGCCCAGAATATAGATCTCAAGACATTGTCCGAGAATGGTGTGGAAATATTTTATACCCAGGTATTCAGGGATAATTTTTTTCATGCAGACATGCACCCAGGCAATATTTTTACCGATAAAAACGGGCGTTATATCGCAGTAGATTTCGGTATAATGGGCTCCCTGAGTCATGAGGATCAACGCTATCTGGCAGAGAATTTTCTGGCTTTTTTCAATCGGGACTATCGGCGAGTGGCGGAGTTGCATGTTGAATCTGGCTGGGTTCCGGCTGGAACGCGGGTGGAGGCCTTCGAATCAGCCATACGAACAGTCTGCGAGCCCATATTCGAGCGCCCCCTGAAGGAGATATCCTTTGGTCGTCTGCTATTGCAGCTGTTTCTTACCGTTCGCCAATTTAATATGGAGATTCAGCCTCAACTGCTTCTACTGCAGAAGACCTTGCTCAATATAGAGGGTCTGGGTCGACAACTCTATCCTGATCTGGATCTGTGGAAAACGGCAAAACCGTTTCTGGAGAAGTGGATGAGTGAAAGAATCGGTTATCGATCCGTATTGAAGGAGATCAGGAAAAATAGTGTGTATTGGGGGGAACAGATTCCCCAGCTTCCTGGCCTGGTATATCGATTCCTCAAACACAATGAGTTGCCTGCAGCGCAGCGGCAAACGGTAAAAATTGAGGATGAAAGGTCGTCTGCACGTACCACAGTAGCGATTCTTTCCGGTTCATGTCTGATTGCGGCATCGATCCTGCTGGCATCAGGACAGCTTTCCCTGCGGCCGATCATCATCGGAGGATATGCACTGGGTACTGTGCTGGGGATAACTGCCGTTCAGACAAAATTCTTCTTTAAGCGATAAGGGAGCCTATGAAAAAAACAATCAGCATATTGGGTGGGAGTGGTTTTGTTGGTAGCCACCTGGTCGCAGAACTTGGCAGACAAGGTTATCGTGTGCGAATTGCCTCGCGTCATCCTGAACGCCATCGCGACTTGTGCGTTGTACCGAATGTTACCGTCCATGCCTGTAATATTCTCAGTTATGAACTCAATGATTTTCTAAGTGGATCTGATATTGTCATCAACCTGATCGGTGTTCTGAATGAAGAACGTAAAGGAGATTTCGTTCGATTCAATACTGATTTTCCAGCATCTGTTGCACAAGCCTGTCAGACCCTTGGGATCTATCGTATGATCCACATGAGCGCACTGGGCGCCGATGCAGGATTTGCCCCCAGTGCCTATCTGCGAAGCAAGGGTAATGGCGAGGCCAATCTGCAACGCTATTCAGGCGAGATAGATGTGACCATATTCAGGCCCAATGTGATTTTCGGTCCTGGAGATCATTTTTTCAACCGACTGGCCTGTCTGTTGAAAAAGATCCCCTTCTCCTTTCCTCTGGTCAGCCCTCATACTCGAATGGCTCCAGTTTATGTCGGAGATGTCTGTCAGGCCATTGCCCATTCGCTGAATGACAGACAATGTATTGGCAAATCTTTCGAGCTTTGTGGTCCGAAAATATACCAGTTCAGGGAGCTGGTTGAATATAC
>RFGN01000135.1 GCA_003696645.1 Gammaproteobacteria bacterium
GCCGACATGATGGAAAATGTGTATGCTGCACCCGACGGAACGGTTTGGGCGGGCACGCTCAACGGGCTGAACCGCATCACCGGGACATGGGGGCATCGGCAGGTGAAGCGCATCACGGTATTCAATGGTTTGCCTTCCAATGAGATAAACAGGGTGGCAACGGTGGGGAACGAATTATGGGTGGCTACAAGCAAGGGATTGGTTCACTTTTTACCGAAGGAGAAAAACCACTATGCCCCTGTTCCGGAAATTGATGTTGTCCTCGTCAACAACAGGCCGATAAATCATTCCAAACGACTTTCACTTGGGCCCAACCAGAACAACCTCACCATTCGCTTTTCTGCCATCAATTATTCGATGAACGGGAAAATACCCTACCGTTACCGTTTCACTGGTAGCCCATGGACAACTACTTTGACCCGATCGGTCAATCTTCCGGCATTGCCGGCAGGTGAACGCAGGTTCGAGGTGCAGGCCCAGAATGAGGATGGTATATGGAGTGAATCGGCTGTATTGCGATTTGAAATACATCCGCATTGGTACGCAACCTGGTGGGCACGATCGGCGGCAGCAGTTGCATTGGCGCTGGGAGTTTTTATGTTTCTGAAAATCCGCACCAAGCGTCTGGAAAAAGCCCATGAGATGCAGCTGCAAATGGCCAATTTAGAGCGGTCTGCCTTGCAGGCTCAAATGAACCCGCACTTTATTTTCAACTGCCTCAACTCCATCCAGAACTTCATTTTGCAGAACGAGAAGGAGTCTGCCATCAGCTATCTGGGCAGTTTTGCGGCACTGGTCAGGAGCATGCTCAATGCATCAGTGAGTGGGAGTATTGCCCTGGCCGACGAAATCAAGCTGTTGAACAACTACCTTGCCCTGGAAAAACTGAGATTCAAAGATCGGTTCGATTTTGAGGTGACGGTCGCGGAAGGAGTAGATGTTTACGAAGTGAAGATACCTCCGCTTTTGATCCAGCCTTATGTTGAGAATGCGGTGCTCCATGGAATGTCCAATAGAGAAGCTGAGGGAAAAGTTGCCGTTCATTTTGAGAAAAAGACAACCTTCATGGAAATAACAGTCGAGGACAATGGACCAGGCATGTCAAAGGAGAATGTGCATAAAAATCCAAGCCCAGCTCACAAGTCAGTGGGCATGTCCATCACCAAGAAAAGGCTGGAATTGCTGGCCAAAAACCGGCAAAACAGCGAGGTGAGGATTGAACCAGGCAGCGCCTCCGGCACCGTCGTGCACATCAGGATTGAATTGGAGGAGAGCCATTAACACCCATCAACTTGAAAGTATGAAACGCATAGTCATCATCGACGACGAACCAGATGCCCGGCAGGCTTTGAAAACATTGATTGACCGGTTGTGCCCGGAAGCCGAGGTCATTGGAGAGGCTGATGGGGTGCAAAGTGGTTTCGTGCTCATCAGGCAGTGCAAACCTCAAGCTGTACTGCTCGACATTTCAATGGAAGACGGCTCTGGTTTCGACCTGCTCGACAAATTTCCAAAGCCGGATTTTCAGGTCATTTTCACCACTGCACATGATGATTTCGCATTGCGGGCTTTCAGGTACCATGCGCTGGATTACCTGCTAAAGCCCATCAACCCTACTGAGCTGGCACAGGCCATCGACAGGTTGGAACCCGCCTTGCCAGCTGATTATTCTGAGCGAATTCTTCACCTGTTGGAAAGCAACAAGACACAAAAACTTGAGAACATTACCCTGAGC
>RFGN01000136.1 GCA_003696645.1 Gammaproteobacteria bacterium
ATCCATGCTGCGGATGCCACGGGAAAGGCTATCGAGGAGACCCTCCTGACACGCGTACAGGAACATCCCAACATCGATACCTTTGAATACCACATGGCGATCGATCTCATCCTCAGCAGGCACTATGTTCCTGAAAAACCCGGAGAATGTCTTGGTGCATTCGTTCTGGATATCAGGAAAAATCGTGTCCACACATTCCTGTCACGATTTACAGTTCTGGCAACTGGGGGGGCTGGCAAGGTCTATTTATATACCAGTAATCCAGATATTGCCTCGGGAGATGGTGTTGCCATGGCCTGGCGAGCCGGATGCCGGATTGCCAATATGGAGTTCTTCCAGTTCCATCCTACCTGTTTATATCACCCAGAAGCAAAATCTTTTCTGATATCAGAGGCGGTACGCGGCGAGGGGGCCCATCTGCTTCTGCCTGATGGAAGTCGATTTATGCATCGTTTCCACCCGGCTGCTGAACTGGCGCCACGGGATATCGTTGCACGAACCATCGATCACGAAATGAAAAGGCTGGGAGCAGACTGCCTTTATCTGGACATCAGCTTCAAGCCCCGCCAATTCATCCTCGACAGTTTTCCCACCATCCATGAAAAGTGCCTTGCCTTTGGTATAGACATGACACGACAGCCAATCCCGATCGTGCCAGCGTCTCATTATCTCTGTGGAGGGATCATGACAGATCTGCATGGCAGAACGGATCTGGGAAGGTTATATGCCATTGGTGAAACAGCCTGTACGGGCATGCATGGTGCCAATCGCATGGCCAGCAATTCTCTGCTGGAATGTCTTGTGTTTGGAGAATCGGCAGCCAGAGATATCGTCGAACTGCTTCAGCATGATGAAACCCGTTTGCCGGATATACATGTTATGGACTGGGATGACAGTCAGGTCACTACCGCCCGGGAAGAAATTGTCATTTCGCACAACTGGGATGAACTTCGCCGCATGATGTGGGATTATGTTGGAATTGTCAGATCAACCGAGCGACTGAAAAAGGCTGAGTCAAGAATCCAGATACTCAAACAGGAGATCCGGGAGCATTATCAACGCTACTGTATCCATGCCAATCTGATGGAATTGAGAAATCTCGCAGATGTTGCAGAGCTGATTATCCAATCCGCCCTTCTGAGACGGGAGAGCCGCGGTCTGCATTATAACATCGACTACCCTGATCAGAATCCTGCCCTGTCAGGAAAACCGACAATCCTGCGTCATTCATAGCAGCTCAGGAATGCAGTCCTTCTGACTCGACTGCATGAGAAACAATATAGAGTGTCTTGTCAGAAAGACTGTAGAATAACGTCAGGACATCTGTGGCCGTATTGCGGGTGTATTTTGCATCCACCTTGGAATACTTTTCATACTCCGTGCCATATTCAAACAAAAAATATTTCCCGCTGAATACAGTATTGATCTCCTTGCCTAGCAAGCGATATTGTTTGACGTGCCCCAGCTTGTCGGAGACCTTTTGCAATTGCTCGCGAGCCGAATCACGGACCTTTGGACTGAAAAGCATGGCCGCCTTGGCATACTCTTCCTGTTGCAAGTACATCATGTACTGGGAGGCCATGGATTCCGCCTGCTGTCGTGTATGGACCTTCCCTCCACAAGAAGACAAGAGCAGGACCATTGCAATCAGTTGAAAGAATACCGCCGCTTGTGCTGCCTTTTTCATCATTATTCAGGAAAAACAGGGGGTTATGTTTCTCTTAAGATTTCGGTGATAGATTCTGTTTCATATAGATCCTGTGCATTATACGTCAAATCAATCGTCCATGACCCGAATCCGTAAAATTCTTGCCATTCTGACACTTGCCAGTACCCTTGCCGTATTGGCCTCCCATCCGGCATCGGCTGCCGGGATTGATCAGAACATTGCGAGTCAGGCCATGAACCAGGGCAACTACGGTCAGGTCAAGACCCTGATCACCCCTCTGGCGAAATCGGGAATCCCCTGGGCACAGATGCTGCTCGCTCAACTCTATGAGCAGGGCCTGGGAATCCCGAAAGACTCCACGCAGGCCCTGTCCTGGCTGAAAAAAGCCGCAGCGGCCAACTATCCGGAAGCGCAATTCAAGCTGGGCATGTATTATCTTGATCATCTTCACGAACTCCCAGATGCGCGAAGACAGGCGGAAGATCTGTTCGCAACCATAGCAGAATCCAGTCAGAAACTTAGACGACAACTGTTCTACTCCAGCAAGGCAGCCTACATCAAGGGTGACTATGAGAAGGCCTTCATCCTGGCGGACCCAGCCGCCCGATTTGGTGACAGTGACGCCCAGTTTCTGATCGGCGTGATGTTCGACAAGGGACAAGGGGTACCTGTTTATCAACCAGAAGCCATCAAATGGTATCTGAAGGCTGCCAAACAGGATCATGGTATGGCGCAGCTTTACCTTGCCATCAAATATGACCGGGGAGACGGGGTTAGCCGTGATGAAAAAGAATCGTTTGCCTGGTACCTCAAGGCAGCCAGGCATGATCTCTTGCAGGCGATGGTACGCCTGAGCGATTTCTATGCTCAGGGACTGGGAACCGAAAAAGATCCTGCTCAGAGCATCGTATGGCTCAAAAAGGCCGCCGAAAAAGGCAGTGCGGAAGCCATGAAAAAGATGGCATACCACTATGCCAATGGCCTGGGTGTCAAGCAGAGTCGCTACAATGCCGCAGACTGGTATTATCGCGCTGGTCACACTTTTTTTGAACAGGGTGACAAGGAAGAGGCCCTGGCTTCCATCGAAGCGATTGAGAGCCTGGTCCCCAACCACTTTCTGAGCAAACGGCTGCTAAACGAAATCTACAACCCCAATCTTTCCAGCACCAGCCAGGACGTCAATGCGGAAAGTGGCAATACCGTCTATGGCACCGCATGGGTTCTCAGCTCCCATTATGTTGTCACTGCCTACCATGTCCTGGAAGGACGACAGAAAATCAGCCTGATGACCCAGGACAACCGGGAGATTCACGCCACGCTGGTCGTTTTTGACCATGCTAACGATCTGGCCATATTGAGGGTAACGCCTACGCTCACCCCGCTTCCTCTTGGTCAGGATCTTCTTTCACTGGGAGACGATGTCTTCACGATCGGTTATCCTGAACCTGATCTGCTGGGTAAAAAGGCAAAATACACCACCGGCAAGGTCAATTCGGTCTTCGGATTCCGGGATGACCCCAGGTTTGTTCAGGTCTCCACCCCGATTCATTC
>RFGN01000137.1 GCA_003696645.1 Gammaproteobacteria bacterium
ATCCAACAGTGGGTTCGTGCCATTGCTCCTGCGAACGCTTCGAGACATACTGACGGATGATGAATTCGGAGATGTCTGTGAATTTTTGAGCCAATTTGATCGCGTGCGGTATGAGGAATTTTGTGGGGTTCAATCATTGGATTGAGAGCTATTGTTGGAACGAGTATGGGGTCAGGGATGGTAATCCGGAAAGGGAACCTTTATCCAAATTGGATGAAGTTATCCAAGAAACAGCCATAATCTTTGGACAACAGAAGGATATACAGATGGAGCCGCCTTTGGGAGGATCCATCTGGTGATTGCTATGTTTGAGATCATCATCGGATTTGCTACAGCATCCATTGTTTCCCTCTTTGCAGGGTGGGTCATGAGCTCCTATGCCATACAGAAATCTGGAAGGAGTTCAGCCCAGGAGATTGACCAAAAGGTTGAGCATCTGCTCGCCAATTTCAGGGAGTTCTATACCCAAGCGGTTGATAAGTCGATCATGCAGGATTTCATGGATCACTATTCGAAATTGCCCATCATCTTCAGGGAGGAGTTTGTAAGGCAGTTCCAGGAATTCCTCAATACAGTGATGGAGAATTTCACCAAGATCACGGTTGGTCTGAGGGAGATTCGGGAGGAAGGACTAGATGCATTGGGCAGAGAATTGGCGGAGGATACACATAATGTGCTTGAAACAGTTGAGACGTTTTCACAGGAGACGGATCGTAGCATGGCCAAGCTTCTGCAATCCAGTACAGTCTTGCAGGCGGCAGTTCAGAGGCTTGAGAATGCAATCCAGAGCCATTCCATGCAGATCAACCAATTGAATGAGGGATTGCGGGGCGTGATCCAGCAGCAGGAAGACATATCCCGGTCAATTCTGAAGTTGGCAAGGGATTTGACGGATGGGTTCAACCAATTGATGAATAGTTGAGGTGAATCTCATGAATCTTGAAAGGGAACTTGAATTGATACGCTTGCAACGGATCACACCGAAGGAAAAGGAAAGCAAGGGAAATGCTGCGGTTCAGAGGATTCGAGACAGGCAGCAGCATAGGAAAGCCCATGCGGAAGCGGTTGCGGGCGATCTTGATCCATTGTTGGAGACTTCGAAGGGAGTCAATCGCCACGCCATTCTTGTGGGTTCCTATGTCAATCTTGCTCAAGAGATGCTTTCATGGCTGACTATTTCTGCGGCACAGCCAGAAGAAGGCAGGATGGACGTCATTCAGGTCTGGATCAGCTATGAGGACTACAAGGAATTGATCGGGAGGTTCACGGGATCATACAAGGCGGTAGGAAAGTTCAGCAATGGTGAGCCAAGCGTGTTTGTCCATCGGAAGAAACGGCAGGTGGTTTTGTTCAGTATCAGCAGTCCTTCAGGTCTGGGGAAGCTTCCGTTGGTGTATTTCCAGAAGAATCGTCGGGAAGAGGCACGTAGTCATCTGAAGTCAGAGTTCTCGACCATTGCCTTTGCGGAGAGGATGTTGCAGGCGTTGCATATGACGGAGGATTTTCTCTTCTATGCATGGGGCAACACGGGTTTGGCAGCTGTGGACTTGCTGACAGCGAATGAATTGCCGCATCGAAGGATTACGGCGGTTGCAGTTGAGAAGCCAATGCACTTGCTGGATCGTCAAGCTGGACAGTCCAAACTGATCAAGAAGGCCTTGATCATGAAAACGCGATTGGGGGTTGAATTCCTTGAAACAGTGGAACCTTTGGCGGCAACACTGTTGTGGCAACGACCATTAACCAAGGCGAAGATTCTCGATGGACAGGATCTGGAGGCGATTGACCAGCAGAATCGGTTGATCCATGAGCGGTACCTGAAGCAGCGTGAAGCACTCAACAAGAAATTTGGAGCAATAGTTCTGAACCATGGACAATTGCTGGATCTTGGCAAGATGACTCCGGGAGCCCATGTC
>RFGN01000016.1 GCA_003696645.1 Gammaproteobacteria bacterium
GTACACCAGAGACTGAAATTGCTCCTGGTCAAGAATATACATTTAGACCTAACATTACGAATCCCGATGGATTATTAAACATAAACTTCTCGATAATAAACAAACCTTCTTGGGCCACATTTAATACTGCTACTGGAATGCTTTCAGGGACACCCGCTTATACTGATGCTGGGGTCTATTCCGATATTAGAATTAGCATTGACGACCAAATGGCTACGGCTACTCTTCCTGCTTTTGACATTACAGTATTAGCAGATACGGACAATGATGGGATTCCCAATGTAAATGACCCTGACGACGACAATGACGGCCTTATTGATATTTATGATGGATGTCCTTTAGATCCTCAAGGTTTTGTAGACACGGATTCAGACGGCTATTGTGAGAACACAGACCTATTTCCAAATGATCCCACAGAGTGGCTTGACACGGACCTCGATAGCGTTGGCGATAATGCGGATGCCTTCCCGACGGATCCGGCTGCGAGTATCGACACGGATGGCGACGGTTATCCGGATACCTGGAATGTCGGGAGAACCCAAGCCGAAAGCACCACAGGCCTGAGTCTGGATGCTTTCCCAGCTGACCCCAGTGAGTGGTCCGATGCGGATGGCGATGGCGTTGGGGACAATACGGATGTTTTTCCGTCTGATCCAACTGAAACGGTAGATTTTGACAAGGATGGGATTGGTGATAATGCCGACATTGATGATGACAATGATGGTTATCTCGATATAGAGGATGCTTTCCCATTTGACCCAGTAGAGTGGATTGACACTGACAATGATGGAATTGGAAATAATACTGATACTGATGATGATAATGATGGTGTGCTAGATAAAAAAGATGCTTTTCCGACGGATCCAACCGAATCTGCAGACTTCGACAATGATGGTATCGGTGACAACTCCGACTCAGATGATGACAACGATGGTATCAATGACACTCTTGACGCCTTCCCATTAGATTCATCAGAGTGGTTAGATACTGACTCCGATGGCGTTGGTGATAATTCTGATGATTTTGTTAATGACCCGGCCGCTTCGATAGATTCAGATGGAGATGGGTATCCAGATGAGTGGAATGCGGGGATGTCGCAAGCCGATTCGACGAGCGGACTTACACTTGATGCCTTCCCGTACGATCCCGCAGAAGTGAGCGATAATGATGGCGATGGGATTGGAGACAATGCAGATGTTGATGACGATAATGATGGAGTTGTTGATTGGGTAGATAGCTTTCCATCTGATCCCTCAGCAAGCGTGGACATCGATGAAGATGGTTATCCTGATAGTTGGAATACCGGGAGCTCACAAGCTGACAGCACCACAGGGTTGACGCTGGATGCCTTCCCGAATGATCCGACCGAGTGGGTGGATACCGATGGCGACGGGATCGGGAATAATACTGATGCCGACGATGACAATGACGGCTTTGCAGACCTGGCTGACCCCAACCCACTGACCGTCAATGCCAACATCAGCTACGCCGGGGTCCAGCATATGACCTGGGCGGACGGCAGCGAAGTCGATTCGCTGGAACTGGGCATTCAAAAGGCCGACAACACCAGTCTTGGCGACCTGACGGCTACGGTCACCGGCCCCAACGGCTTCAGCTACACCTTTACCGACAGTGATGCTCATCCCTGGGGCCAAGGTCTCCTGGCCCTGTGGAAGCAGTACGACAGCCTCAACCCTCTGGAGCCCGGCACATACACCTTCACGGTTACCGACAGCCTCGGCAACAGCGTCAGCCAGGCCGATCTGCACATCGACCCCCATCCGGTACCGATTGTCAACGAAAGCACCGTCCAGTACCAGCGCCTGGCCGATGGCACCTATCGCTTCCGCTGGGCGCCGGTCAACGCGGCGCGCACTTATTATTACCGCTTCCGCATCTACGATTCGACAGCCGAAGATGCTGTCCCTGTTTTCAAAACCGGCCGCATGGACAAGACCTGGGTCGATGTGCCTGCCGGCACCCTGACCGACGGTCA
>RFGN01000017.1 GCA_003696645.1 Gammaproteobacteria bacterium
ACAAACAGGAAAAGCTTACGAGGCCGATCAGGTCATCATTACCTGCGGTGGCACGGAGGCCATGCTCAATGCCTTGCTGGCAACCATAAATCCGGGTGATGAGGTTATCCTTTCCGACCCCACTTACGCAGGAATGATCGGTAGGGTCCGGCTGGTGCGGGGGGTACCACGGCTGGTGCCCTGGATTCCCATCAATGGTGAATGGCGGCTGGACCTGGAGGCTTTGCAAAAAGCTGTCAACAAAAAGACCCGGGCTGTTTTCCTGATGAACCCATCCATGCCCACCGGCGCCGTGATGACCCTGGCCGAATGGCAGGCAGTGGCAGACCTTTGCCACAAACACGATCTCTGGCTGATCTACAATGCGGCCATGGAACGCATCCTTTTCGACAACCGGCAGGTCATCCATCCGGCTGCGCTGGAGGGCATGTCTGAGCGAACCATCATCATCGGCTCTGTTTCCAAAGAATACCGCATGATAGGCTGGCGGGTGGGCTGGCTGGTGGTGCCTGAAAAGTTGACTGAGGCCATGACCACGGCTCATATTTACAATGTGGTAACTCCTGTGGGCATTTCTCAAATGGGGGCTCTGGCGGCGCTCCAATATGGTGAAAAAGGCCTCGAACAGGCTGTGCATATCTGGCAGGAGCGCAGGGATGTGCTGAATAGACAATTGCAGGGTCTCAACAGCATACCGGCGGCCGGTGGCTGGTCGCAGCTTCTCGATGTGTCGGAATGGGGGCTCACCGCCGACCAGGCTTCGGAAATGCTGCTGGCAAAGTCCAAAATAGCTGCCACGCCCATGACCAACTGGGGCGGCCCCGAGGCACAGCGCTATGTGCGCCTCGTCTTCAGCAATGAGCCGGTTGCACGCCTGCGGACAGTCGGCTCCCGCATCCGCAATCTGCTTTCCGGTCTGGGGGCTTAGCTTTTCTTCGGCAATACTTCGGCGCAAGTCCATACATTTGCCGCATGGCGAAAAAGCGAAAAGGTACAACGACCAGTTCTTTTGGAGTGAACGGCCGGATCAATCACGATTCCAGCAAGTTCTACAATTCCCGTTTGTACACCGAGTTGGGCATCAAGGCCAGCAAAAAAGGCGAGCCCGAT
>RFGN01000138.1 GCA_003696645.1 Gammaproteobacteria bacterium
ATGCCTTGCAGCTCCAGGCCCAAGGCCTGCACCAACTCAGTCCATTGTCCACCCTGAATCGTGGTTATGCCCTTGTGAGTGCACCGGACGGAGCCCTGATCCGAAAGATCAGTCAGGTCAAAGAAAAACAGGCCCTGAAAGTAAGACTGTCGGATGGCTCCTTTGATTGCCAGGTCACCCAGAAACCGATGAAAGCTGAACCATGTGCCGATTGATCCTGAACCTGGTAACCGCGATTACCCTGACGATGGTATTCTGCAGCACCCTGACTGCGGCGCCGATCCCGAGGATGGAAGCGGTTCCCGGGGGCGTCGTGCACATCCCCCTCGGCCCCGAAAAACCCAAGCGGGTGGAATACCATCACCGACCGGTCATGCTCATCAAGAAAGGCCCCAACTGGACCGCCATCGTAGGTATTGCCCTCGCTACCCCAGTCAAGACCCAGAACCTGATGGTCACGGCGGTCAATGGAGAGCAGACCACTTTGCAGTTCGATCTACATGACAAGTCCTACAAAAGCCAGCATATCACCCTCAAGAACAAGCGTCAGGTGAACCCGACATCCCTGGACCTGAAACGGATTCGACGTGAGAAGAAACAGATGATCAAGGCCTTTCAACACTGGTCCCCCAACATCAACCCCGATTCGGCCTTCATCCTGCCTGCAAAAGGCCCCTTCAGCAGCCCGTTCGGACTTCGCAGATTTTTCAATGGAGAACCTCGCAAACCCCACAGCGGACTGGACATCGCCGCTGATGAAGGCAGTCCACTCAAGGCCCCGGCTTCCGGCCGGATTCTGCTGACCGGTCATTTCTTCTTCAATGGCAATACCGTGATGATCGATCACGGCCAGGGCCTGATCAGCATGCTCTGTCACCTTCAGCAGATTGATGTCGAGCCCGGGCAGATGGTCCACCAGGGTGAGAGGATCGGTCGGGTCGGTCACACCGGCCGCGCCACGGGCCCCCATGTTCACTGGAGTGTCAGCCTGAACAATAACCGTATCGACCCCACGCTGTTTTTCTAGTCGACAGACCCGAAAACAGCATTTTTCCAAAAAAAGACCGCTTATCAGTCGAACTTGCCCGTCAATTCTGTTTCATTATTGCAACTATATTGGAAAAGACGATGTTTTTTCACAAAAAAATGTTGCAATCCCTGGTATATCTGGTAAAAATATCGACCCAAGGAGGGAAGTTATCAAATAAGATCACAAACAGATAATCACTCCGTTTTTATTTTTTACCATTGAATGAGGACAGTGAATGAAAAAGTTAAAAGTGTTGTTACTGTCGGGTTGTCTGGGCTTTTCGCTGCAGGCATCTGCCGGTATCGCAATCATTGGAAATGCCAACCTGAGTCTGGACAGTCTGTCTACCAAGGATGCCAAGGCTATCTTCCTGTGCGACAGAAAATATCTGGCCGATGGCCAGAAGGTTGTCTTTGCCTATCAGGCCGAAGGCAGTGCTGTACGCAAGGAATTCAACAAATCCATCCTGGCCATGAAACCTACATCTATCAAACGCCATTGGTCCAAGATCAAGTTCACCGGTGCCTGTGACCAGCCCAAGATCCTGGAAGATGACGAAGCGGTACGCGCCTGGGTGAAGTCAACGCCTGGTGCGATCGGTTATATTGATGCCAGCCATGTC
>RFGN01000139.1 GCA_003696645.1 Gammaproteobacteria bacterium
CATCCAGCAACATCATCCATTCTAGATAACTGCATTGATGGGTATCTAAAGAGTTTGTCGATTATCGTAGATTTACGTTTATGGCGTTGCGCAACCGTAATATTTAAACCACGAGTTCTGTTCCTTAGAATCGCCTGGAACGTATTCAGCACTGCACGGTGAGCCGAGCGCCACTCCTCAAGCACTTTAAGGTCAGACTCTGTTGAAACTCCATTACGGATATTATCGCCGGCACGATTCACACGAGATTTAGAGCCTCCCGGAAACTTGGTCCTATTCTTCATTTATGTAATCCACGTTATAGCGCCGAACAGCTAGATAATCGAGACCCTGGGTCTCGATATCAAATTATCGAATATCATGGAATATTTCACGTTTCCTTATAATAATCAACAGGATATATCTGAATCGAATAAAATCAACCATTAAATAAGCGGGACCATGATCTTCATCCCTGCATCATCCTTGTCCAGCGATCATATACCGCACCCTTCATCTCCGTGGCAATCGATACTACAATGAGCCGTCTTTCATGCGCAGACAGACCCAAATCCATTGCCCTTTCATCAGATCATCCCGGTGGCAATTACCCTGTCTTATCCTCGTAGCATTCCACATAGATGCAATTCGTTAGTATGCTGGCGTGTTTTCGCCGGCAGGCCATGACTATAGCTTTGGTTGTTGATCTACCGGTTTCCTGAATGGTATCACTGGAATTTTTCATGTCCTCATGCCATATCACCTCGCCTGAAATCAGCACAAACCAAAAATGAAATGTGGCCCCAGTTTCTGCGACACGCATCATCGTCTTATGGTTTTCAGGGTTATGGTGTACATCATAGGTTCTCCTTGAGGTGAAGAACACAGGTCATTCGCAGCGCGGTTTTCGGGGGTATTTCACTCTGCCAGATTTGATGGCGATGAGCAGTTGAAAACGCGCCTTCTGGTGACATATTGCTGACTTGATAAAAAAGGGGTTAGGTGAAAATCACCTAACCCCTTGATATTTAATGGCACGCCCGGAGAGATTCGAACTCCCGACCGCCTGGTTCGTAGCCAGGTACTCTATCCAACTGAGCTACGGGCGCGCTGTAAACTGTGAGATGGCGGAGAGGGAGGGATTCGAACCCTCGATGGGAGATAAAGCCCATACTCCCTTAGCAGGGGAGCGCCTTCAGCCTCTCGGCCACCTCTCCTTTTTCTGGCCGTCTGGCCGGCTCAAGATGATGAAGCATACCGTCAATCCTTGCCTGTGTCAAAGGCAAATCTAATCAGGTCTTCCAAGGCCGAAACCTTCGTGCAGAACCTGCACCGCTGTATCCAGCTGATGCTCATGCAGGATGACCGAAACCTTGATTTCGGAGGTGGAGATCATCTGGATATTGATATCCTTCTCGGCCAGAAGACGGAACATCTCATCGGCGATTCCAGCATGGGAACGCATTCCCACACCCACCAGTGACACCTTGACGATATTATCGTCCCCCAACACTTCCCGTGCTTCAAGTTGTTCTGCCACATCCTGCAAGATCTTCAATGCAGATTTGTAGTCATTGCGATGCACGGTAAAGGTAAAGTCTGTTGTGCCATCCCGGCCAATATTCTGAATGATCATGTCAACCTCGATATTGGCGTCGGCGATCGGCCCGAGAATGGCGTGGGCAATCCCTGGGTGATCAGGCACCCCCAGAATGGTAAGTTTGGCCTCGTCCCTGTTGAAGGCAATTCCGGATATCACCACATTTTCCATCTTCTTGCTCTCATTTTCGTCAGTAATCAGTGTTCCACCTTCTTCACTGAAGGTGGATGCCACTCGCAGCTTAACCTGATATTTTTGGGCAAATTCAACCGAGCGAATCTGCAGAACCTTGGCGCCGAGACTGGCCATCTCCAGCATCTCTTCGTAGGTCAGGGTATCAAGCCGCCGTGCATCGGGCACTACCCTTGGATCAGTAGTATAGACTCCGTCCACATCCGTATAGATCTGGCATTCATCTGCTTTCAGGGCGGCTGCCAGGGCCACAGCAGAAGTGTCCGAGCCGCCTCGCCCCAGAGTAGTAATATTGCCCTGCTCGTCGACCCCCTGAAAACCTGCTACCACTACAATTGCCTTGTCTTCAAGGGCCTGTCGGACCCGTTGACCATCAATCTTCTTGATCCTTGCCTTGTTGTGGGCGCTATCCGTCAGGATATGCACTTGTGACCCGGTAAAGGAACATGCCTTGAAACCTCGCGCATGCAAGGCCATGCTGAGCAATGCAATGGTCACCTGCTCGCCGGTCGCAAGCAGGACATCGACCTCACGTGGATCGGGGTCCGGGTTGATCTCCTTGGCCAGAGAAAGCAGACGATTGGTCTCGCCACTCATCGCAGATACAACGACGACAATATCGTGGCCTTGCTGGCGGGTACGGATAATCCGATCTGCCACTATGCCGATGCATTCAGGATTGGCAACCGAGGTTCCACCATATTTCTGAACAATCAGTGCCATTTTCAGACCTGTTGTTTTACCCAGTCCACTACAAAATCGAGTGCGGAAGACAGATTTTCAGGCTGATTTCCTCCACCCTGGGCCATATCCGGGCGGCCACCGCCCTTGCCTCCAACCAGTGGTGCCAGTTTCCCCATCAGTTCACCAGCCTTGATTTTGGGGTTCAGATCTTTTGATACTCCTGCTATGAGAGTAACCTTGTCTTCAGCACAGCTTCCCAGAACGATAACGGCCGGGGCAAGCTTGTCACGCAAGCCATCCATCATGCCGCGCATGGTCTTGACATCGGCTCCCGTGAGCGCCTCGGCAAGTACCTTGATGCCAGAGATGTTCTGTGCCTTTTCGGCCAGCGTGTTCATCTGTTCCGAGGCCTTGCCCTGCTGCAATTGAGCCAGTTTCTTCTCCAGCTCGCGGTTCTTTTCGAGAAGCTGCTCCACACGTTCGGGCAACAGTCTTTTTTGAACCTTCAATAGGCTGCCGAGCCCTTCCAGAAGACGGGATTCTTCTTCGAGGATGTCAAGTGCTGGAGGGCCTGCTACCGCTTCAATTCGCCGAATGCCCGAGGCTACTCCACCTTCGGATATGATTCTGAAATAACCGATGTCACCGGTTTTCGAGACATGTGTCCCACCACACAATTCAGTGGAAAATGCACCCATTTTCAGGACACGAACCTGATCACCGTATTTCTCGCCAAAGAGAGCCATGGCACCGGTCTGGATGGCCTCATCATAAGACATGATGGCCGTTTCAACAGGAAGATTCAGGATGATCTGCTCATTGACCAGACGTTGAACCTTTTGAACCTCATCAAATGATAATGGGGCAGAATGTGAAAAATCGAACCTCAGACGTTCAGCATCCACCAGCGACCCCTTCTGTGTGACATGCTCTCCCAAAACCCTGCGCAGCGCTGCATGGACAAGATGTGTGGCAGAATGATGACGTGCAATACTGGCTCGTTCACTGTTTGCTACCGTGGCGAGAAGCTGCAGGCCCTTGTGTATCTCACCGTGTTCCAATGTGCCAATATGTGCATGTGTCTTGCCCCATTTCTGTGTATCGTTGACCTGAAAGATCAAGTCATTTCCACATCGCAAGGTACCCTGATCACCAACTTGCCCCCCTGATTCTGCGTAGAAGGGGGAACGATCCAGCAGGATCACGCCTTCCTCACCCGCCTGAAGGGAATCCACCTCTTCCTGATTGCGAAAGATAGCAATAACAGTGCAATCAGGAGTTTCCAATTCCTGATAACCGGTGAAATTTGTCTGATATTCCTCTGGCAATACCGGAACATGTCCGGTCGTAAAGGAGCTGGCAGCCCTGGCACGCGCCTTCTGCTCAGCCATCGCATCCTCAAAGCCCTGCATGTCAAGGGTCAGATCATGCTCACGTGCCACATCAGCGGTCAGATCCACTGGAAAACCATAGGTGTCATAAAGCTTGAAAACGATCTCACCTGGTATTACCGTTCCATCAAGATCATGGATACACCTGTTCAGAATGGACATGCCCTGGTCGAGAGTTTCTGAAAATCTCTCTTCTTCCTGTCTGAGCTGTTTTTCCACTCGATCGGCAGCCGCAACCAGTTCTGGATAGGCTGCGCCCATCTGTTCTACCAGCGGTGCAACCATCTTGTAGAAAAATGGCTCATCCTTGACCCCCAACTGATAACCATGCCGGATCGCCCGACGAATGATACGACGCAACACATAGCCCCGCCCTTCATTGGAAGGCAAGATACCATCGACCATTAGAAAGGCGCAGGAACGGATATGGTCGGCTATCACTTTCAGGGAAGCCGGAATCGTATCACCGGAAACGTTGCAGATACGTGCAGCAGCCTTTATCAACCCCTGAAACAGATCGATCTGATAATTGTCATGAACGCCCTGCATGACCGCAGCGAGTCGTTCCAGTCCCATCCCTGTATCGACTGAAGGTTTTGGTAACGGGTGTTTTTCTCCCGTTTCATCGCGGTCATATTGCATGAAAACCAGATTCCAGATCTCGACATAGCGATCACCATCTTCTTCAGGTGTGCCGGGAGGACCACCTGGGACCGACTCTCCGTGATCATAAAAGATCTCAGAGCAGGGACCGCAGGGACCGGTATTGCCCATCGCCCAGAAATTGTCATGAGCGCCAATCCTTGAGAAGCGATCTGGGCTGATGCCAATCTCTTGCAACCAGATATCCGCAGCCTCATCATCTTCCTCAAACACCGTTATCCACAGTTTCTCTTCCGGAAGATTGAGCACCCTGGTGAGAAATTCCCAACTGTAGGAGATGGCCTCACGCTTGAAATAGTCGCCAAAGCTGAAATTTCCCAGCATCTCGAAAAAGGTATGATGTCGAGCGGTATGCCCCACATTCTCCAAATCGTTGTGCTTTCCACCTGCCCTGACACATCGCTGGGCGCTGGTGGCACGCACTGCAGGAGGGGTGGCCTTGCCAAGAAAATAATCCTTGAACGGTACCATACCCGCATTGGTAAACAGAAGGGTCTGATCCCCGACAGGCACGAGGGAAGCACTGGGAATTTTCAGATGGCCTTTCGACTCAAAAAAGTCGAGAAACAATTGTCGCAATTCTGCTGTTGTTTTCATTCTTCTTTCATTGCAGTTCTGATGTCTTCAGGGTCAAACCCTCTTTGTTGCAAAAAGCGCATCTGCCTTGATTTTTCATTCCAATCTTGCGGAAGGTCATGACCAAACTTTTTTTCTCTCACCTTTCTGGCCAGTTCCACCCAGTCAGTTTCGCTGTTGAGCAGGCACTCGCGAATGATCCGTTCAGAGACCCCCCGTTGTTCAAGTTCAGCAGAAATCTTTCGGGATCCCCAGCCCTTGTTGATGCGGGATTGCAGATATTGCTCGGCAAAGCGCTGATCACTTTGCCAACCATTGTCTGCCAGATCTGTCAGTAACTCATCAACTGCTTCCCTTCCTGCACCTCCCTTGAGAAGCTTTTTTTCTAGCTCCAGTGCTGAGTGTTCTCGTCTCGCCAGCAGGTCCAGCGCCTTCTTGCGAAGGACATCAGGTTCCATACAGAACCCTATTCCGTATCAGCTGAGACTTCTCCTTCTGCCACAGAAGGCAGCAATTTTTGACGGATGGCCTGTTCAATCTCGGCTGCGATCTCTTCATTTTCCTTGAGAAAGGTTCGTACATTATCCCTGCCCTGACCGATTCGATCATTATTATAGCTGTACCAGGCACCCGACTTTTGAATCAGTCCACACTGCACGCCCAGATCGATCACCTCCCCAAGTCGAGAGATCCCCTCGTTATAGAGGATATCAAAATTGGCCTGCTTGAATGGAGGCGCTACCTTGTTCTTGACAACCTTGACCCGAGTCTCGTTACCGATGATTTCATCACCCTTCTTGATGGCACCGGTACGCCTGATATCAAGACGAACGGAGGCATAGAACTTGAGGGCATTCCCTCCCGTGGTGGTTTCAGGATTGCCGAACATCACCCCGATCTTCATGCGAATCTGGTTGATAAAGATCACCATGGTATTGGCACGCTTGATATTGGCCGTCAGCTTTCTGAGCGCCTGCGACATCAAGCGTGCCTGCAGCCCCATATGGCTGTCTCCCATGTCGCCTTCGATCTCGGCCTTGGGTGTAAGGGCAGCCACCGAGTCGACCACGATGACATCCAATGCCTCGGATCGAACCAGCATATCGGCGATCTCCAACGCCTGCTCACCAGTATCAGGTTGTGAGACCAACAGATCATCGACATTCACACCCAGTCTTTCTGCGTAGATAGGGTCCATGGCATGTTCGGCATCGATAAAGGCTGCGGTACCGCCCAGCTTCTGGGCCTCGGCGATCACCTGCAGGGAAAGGGTCGTCTTGCCCGAGGACTCCGGACCATATATCTCGATCACCCTTCCCTTTGGCAATCCTCCAACGCCCAGCGCAATATCCAGGGTCAGAGAACCTGTAGAGATCACGTCCACATTACGGCTGACATCGCTGTCTCCCATACGCATGACGGAGCCCTTGCCGAATTGACGGTCAATCTGCCCGAGCGCTGCAGCCAATGCCTTACGTTTATTTTCGTCCATATACCTACCTGTCTTCACGGTCCGCAGCCAGCCTCAACACCTCTATTGAAAGGTGCGTAACTGGCAAAAAACAAAGCGCAATCATAGCATAATTCGGCAGTTTTCAGGTCAATTTCAGAGGGATTTATGCCGTACAGTTTCAGGTCGTGACAGATGACTTTTCACCATGACACGGGAACAGAGAAAGTGGAGTAGCGAGAGTATCAGGATATCTTGTGTCGATATCGTACTTGCCGGCAGAGATGAAAAATCAGAAAGATCGATAACAGGAACAGGGCCCTCGAATCCAGCGCTGCACCGGTTGCCTGACTGGCGGGGGGAACTGGCTTGCTATCGTTGACACTGATATTCCTGACAACTGCAGGCGCAGCATTATAATTGGCATTGCCCAGTTGTTCGGCCTTGATACTGCAGATCCCGCCACTCACGAATATGACAGAGTTCCCGCTGATCTTGCAGACAAATTGTGGCGCACTGACAAATGTCACAGGCCCGTTAGAGGTTGCCGTGGCATTCAGGGTCAACCGCTGCCCGTCACTCGCAGATGAGACGGTCGTGAAACTGATGGTCTGATCCGCCTTGTCCACCGTCAAGGCCAGTGTGCGGCTGGCCGATACCGCAAAACCACTGCTGTCCGAAACCTTCACATGTAACAGATACTCTCCTGCCTGTGTTGGCGTTCCAGAAATCACGCCTGTCGTACTGTTCAACGTCAAACCCGGCGGCAGACCCGTTGCACTCCAGCTATAGGGTGCGGTGCCCTCTCTGGCCAGCAGTGTCGCCTGATAGGATGCCCCAAACCTGGCATTGGGGAGCAGTATACGATCTACAGACAATAGTGAATTGGCATTGAGGACCGTGCCGCCATAGCCAACCGCCACGATCTTGCCAGTCAGCTCTGTAACGCTATTGAGCACCCTGTCGCTTCGGGAATCCTGATCAATCCAGTCCAGGCCATCCTGACTGCTCAGGATCACTCCCTGTTCCCCTACTGCCAGAAAATGTGTACCCGTCCAGCGAACACGCTTGAGACGCACTGATGTCGGTACATTCTGGAC
>RFGN01000140.1 GCA_003696645.1 Gammaproteobacteria bacterium
CTGAGTGTCGAGGAATCCGTGATACAGGTCCTTGCCACTCTCAGGGAGAAAGGTGTCATAGACTGAAACACCGCCTTGCGACCAGTCAGGTCGCAAGTATCCGGCCGATCTGTTCTGCGGTAGGACATTGTTCTTCCCTGACCATGACATAAAGGGCGCTCGCGCTGATGTTGCTTTTTGCAGGAGGGTTGCATACCAGGCTGCCTGATTCAAGGTCTGTATAGGCCACTGCCAGCCCATAATCAGCTGACAGGATGGCGCGGACGACATCTTCCCACTTTTTGTCACGCAGGGTAATCTCATAGCGTTGGTAGAGGTCTCCGGAGCTGGTGAACATGTTTTGCATGATCAGCTCTGATCCGGGTGCAGCGAGGGCGCGAACCAGCATCTCGGGATAGGAACGCATCGGTCGAATGATGATATCCGCTCCGGCATTCTTGAGACGTTGCCGATTGCGATCCTCGACGCACTCGACCAGTTTGGTGGCATGGGTGCCCAGTTCGCGCAAACGGTGAAGAATGTCGAACGTCCGTCCATCCGAGTCCGGGTTATATTCATCCTTGGCCAGGATAATGATAATCCGTGCCTGTCGGGCATGGGTCGCGTCAAGGTCGGCCGGATTTTCGGGTTGTCCATGATAATGCACGACGTTGTCGCATTCCTTGCACAGGATATTGGGGAGCCCCTCCGGGAATGCTCGGGTCAGGATCTGAATGGGCAGATTGCCCAGTTGTTCACTGGCTCGTATCTGACTGGTCAGACGTTGAAGATACAGTTCCCCGTTCTTGATGGGGGTATTCAGAATCAGAATATGATCTTGCATGGGCCAACTCCATAAGCCGCGTTGTTGAAGAATCTGCTGGATACGACGGTAGTCGAAATAATCTCCGGCGGTCTTGGCCAGCAGAAAGATGCCGCCGATATACAGGAGTCCCACGGTGGCCAGGCGACCAGGGAGGGTGTGGGCCACCACATCACCATAGCCGACCGTTGTGATCGTTGACAGGGTCAGCCACAGGGCGTCCGCAAGACCAAGCGGTTCGACCTGCCATATAATCAGGGTATGCAGGCTGACAAGCAAGACAAGCAGGCCCAGTGATCGCCACAGGGCATGATGCAACATGCGTCCTTCTGTCTGTGTGCCCCTCAGGGGGCGCCTGCGAAGCAGGGAAATCATGATTTGTGTTGCTCCGGTACTGTCAAGAAGCTGTTATTTGGTTATCATTACCAGTCCGAACCGGATGGTTTAAGCCGCCTTTAATCTGATTGTTGGATGCTATACCATTCGGGATAAAAGGGGAATGGCGTGGTTCGACTTTCCCGCCCCGATTGCGTATGATTTGACAAATTCCTCTACAAAAAAACGCTTGAAGGTGCTTGACGATGGGCTTCTCTGAATACATACATAATAAGAAGATATATACCAATAGCAGGCGATCGAAGCAGATAGGCGCCATATTGGCGACAATATGGCTTTCTGTCTCGTTACTGATTGTTGCCAATCTGGTTACAGGGCCTGCGGCACTCCAGAATATCCCGCCCCGGCATGCTTCTGCAGTTCTATCACCAAAGTCTGACACGGTTTCTTCAGAATCCACCAATACCCTCTCTACTCGTCAGACGCATGCATTGAAGACGCCACTCCTGTTTGTCCCCAATGAAGGACAGTTTCGCAACGAACAACTCAGATATGTGGTCAGCGGAGCCGATTATCAGATCGGGGTGAAAGCGGATGGAATCGCCATGCAACTGGGGCAGGATCAACCTGCCCGGCTGGACATGCGTTTTGCGGGTCAGGTTGCCTCACCACGTCTTGAAGGACGGGATCCCGGCATCACCCGCTACAGCTATTTTCTGGGCAGCGATGCCTCGCAATGGCGCAGTGGCCTGCCAGGATATCAGAAGGTATATTTCGAGCAGCTCTATCCGGGAATCGATGCCGTCCTGTATGGGCAGGAAGGGCGGCTGGAATACGATTTCATCCTGCAGCCGGGTGCTCAACCGGAAACCATCCGCCTGCAACTGGCAGGGGTCGATCAGATCAGACTGGATGCCGATGGCAACCTGGTCATGCAGGTCGGCAACCAGTCCATCATGCAGTCCCGTCCGATCAGTCATCAGATCATCGACGGGCAGAAGGTCCCGGTAGAGAGTCGATTTGTCATCGACCCGCAGACCATGCAGGTAGGCTTTGCGGTTGAGGCCTACAACCCGGTCTATCCGCTGATCATCGACCCGCAGGTGATGTATTCGGCCTATCTGGGCGGCAGTGGCAACGACTTTGCCCACGATGTCGCGATCGATGCCAACAGCCATGCCTTTATTACCGGCGAGACCAATTCCCTGGATTTTCTGACGGCCGGGAAGACGAAAAAGACACCAAAGACCGACTCGGATATCTTTGTCATCGAAATGGACGAGACCGGTCAGATCCTGCACCGGGCACAATTTGGTGGGGATAATATCGATGAGGCCACCGGTATAGCAGTGGACGCCAACGGTCTGGTCTATGTGACAGGCTGGACCAACTCATTCGAGACGATTGATCAGAATGGAAATGTAATCATCAACGGATTTCCTACGCAGAATCCGGTGAAGACAGCGCTGCAGGCGGCCACTACCGTGCCGGATATCTTTGTGCTGCGTCTCAGGCCCAATGCTGTGGGGGCATTTGATATCGACTTCGGCACCTACTACGGTGGCAGCAATGAGGACAGAGGGACCGATATCGCCGTGGACAGCCAGGGGCGCATGGTCGTCTCGTTTGTGACGGCCTCCTCGGATTTTCCGGGGATGCAAACTTCGACAACCTCCCCCACGGGTGCCTATCAGGGGTCATTCACGGGTCAGGCGGGTGGAAATCCACAGCAGGATGCCGGTTTTTTTGTATTGAAGACCACGACCGACAATACTCAGACCCCCCCTGTGACCACCACGCAAGAGGTCTATGCGACCTATCTGGGTGGAAGTGGGCGCGATCTGTCCCATGCCATCGCCATCGGTCCGAACGATACCATCCATGTTGCCGGCACGACGGCTTCTACCGACTTTACAACCACCCCGAATGCGTTGTATTCCTCCAACCAGTCCAACGACCGTTGTACAAACAATCCTCCAAATGGTGTCCGCGGCAGCCAGGGAAATATCGTCTCGGGAGGGGAAGATGGTTTTCTGGCCAAGTTTGACCTGAGTCAGCTCTCCACCAACACGGCCGGGAGCAACACGCACAACGAGGCGATCTATGTGACCTATCTGGGTGGGAATTCCAGCGATGATATCCTCGGCATGGATGTGGATGCCAACGGCAAGGTCTATCTGACCGGGGCGACCTTCTCCTCGAAGGAGACCTTCCTGCTCGATCCCAATTCAGCCTGCCCTGGCACCCTGACATTCCCGAACAATTGGGAGCCCTACTATGTACAACTGGATGCCGCACCCAACGGGACTCTGGGAGTGCTGACCAGCCAGATCTTTACCGGTGGGGGTGGAACCGACATCGGCTGGGATATCGGCGTGGACAGCCAGGGGATTGTCAGCATCCTGGGTGAGACCCAGAATGGCGTGAACGCCAATTTTCAGACTACCAATCCCCTGGCTGGCCATGCCACGGCCCTGGGCAAGGAGGATGTCTTTCTCGCCCAGTTCGATACCAACCATAACCTGATCCACAGCAGCCTGTTTGGTGGTGCTGATAAGGACTCTGCGCTCAATTTTCCATTGAATGGCATCAATGGCGGCTTTGGGCTGGCCGTGGACCACAATAACGGCGTAATGTATATGGTCGGTAGTACCCGTTCCACGGATTTTTCGCATACCCTGACAGGCAGCGGGACGCCAGCCAATCCCATTGCAGCCGAGAGTGCTGCCGATCCGAATAACCCGAACAACAGCATCAGTCATCAGAACGGGTTTGTTATCGCAATCGGCCCGACTGTCGATCTGAGCATTACCAAGGCTCTTGTTGCCAATCAGCCCACCACGATCACGCAGGGGGACATCGTCTCTTTTGATATCACCGTGACGAACAACAGTGCCACCGATACGGCAACCCGTATCAAGGTGACCGATGATCTGGCCGTTGACATCAATGGAGTGAGAACGCCCAATTTTTCCTATGTCTCATTTACTCCTTCAGCGACAGGGCTGGCACCGACCGGCTGTAGCGTGGATGCCAATCAGCTGTTGACCTGTACCTTGCCGGATCTGCCGCCGAATCAGGCCATCACCTTTACCCTGAACCTTCAGGCGGTACGGGCTGCGTCGGGAATCACCAATATCGCCAGGGTACTGGCGCTGGGCAATCCCAATGGGGTTGCCAGTCAGCCCGCACCAGCCGGGGGACTGATCGTCAACCCCGGCGCCGATCTGGTCATGCAGGTCACGCCCCAGAGTGGTGGAACGGTCGCCCAGAATACGCCGATTACCTATACGTTGACCATTACCAATAATGGTCCGTCCACGGCGAAGGGAATCAAGGTGGTGGACACCCTGCCCAGCAATGCTGCCACGACCTTTGATTCGGCCGTATTTCAGATCCCTGCACAGGGAACCTGCTTCATCAACAGCACCAGGGTATCGGGGGGTTGTGAGCAGAACACACAAGGTCAGGTCGAGTTCGGGTTGAACAAAATCAACCCCGGTGATTCTGTTAAGATTGACGTGACCGTGACACCCAAGATCACCACCGGATCGGTCACCAATATCGCCGAGATCGTCAGGGTGACATTGAACGGCATCCCTGGTACCCCGGAAAGCAGACCGGGTGATGAAAGGGTGACCACCGTGCTCAACCTGGCACCGGCTGTGGATCTGCAATTGGCATTGGTGGGAACCCCGTCCGATGGGGTACCCGGCCACCCGATCAACTATAATTTCACGGTTAAAAATATCGGTCCCCGGGATGTGAATGGCGCTGTAGTAAATATGCCCATTCCAACGGGGGTAGTCGCCAATGACCCGACCCAACCCATCTCCTGGAGCTGTGCCCTGCCTGCTGGTTCGATTGGCACCTCTTCCTGTGTCGGAGCCACCTCGGGGAGCGGGGGGATTGCCAACAAACTGGTGAATCTGGCAGCCAACGGCGGAACATTGAATTTCAGTCTGAAAAATGCCCTGATCGATCCTGCTGCGACAGGCACCATCATCGCCACAATCACGGTAGATGCCCCCAGCACCGTGGCTGATACCAACCCGGCAAACAATACTCTGGTGGTCAAGGATGCTCTGACGCCTGTGACCAACCTGACGCTGAGCCAGACAGATCGTTTTGATCCGGTACTGACCAGTACGACAGGGAATGATAGCCTGATTACCTATGACATGACCGTGACCAATAATGGACCCTCGCTGGCAACCAATGTCGTGGTGACGGACAATCTTCCGGCCAATACTACGTTTGTATCCATGACACCGGGGTGTGATACAGCTGTTGTTACCCCTTGCACGATTACAATCCCTGCACTGAATCCTGGAGAATCGAAGAACTATACCCTGGTGGTCAAGGCCCCGACTACTGTTCCGGCAGCAACCGGTTCGCTTGTTGTGACCAACTCGGTCAAGGCAGTATCGATACAAAACCAGTCGGGAACCGGTTTCATTGATGAAACCACACAGATACTGGATGCCAATGGTCCCAAGTCGGCTGATCTGAACGTCACTCTCACAGCAACGGATGCCAATGGCGATGGCGTATTTTCCGCAGGTGAGGCAGTGACCTACAATATGGTGGTAGGCAATGCCGGACCTTTTGATGCCAACCAGGCAAGCATTGTGATGAACTTTCCCAATGCATCCACGTTCAGCAATACCTCAGGGCTGGCCTGTACGGTCATTTCGCAGAATGAGATCAGCTGCGACCTGGGCACCCTGGTACAGGGAACCAGCATTCCTGTTGCCGGCACCTATAATCTACCAGGCACCACCGGCAATCTTGTGGTGGTGGCGACCGTCAAGAGTGCAGTGACCGGAGACCCGGATCTCAACAATAATGTCAGTACCCTCAATATTCCGGTGACGGCGCCGGTCAATGGTCAGGGGTCCACCAATGGTGGGGGAGGACTGGGACTCCCTGTACTGTTGTTGTTGTCTCTTGCCGTGGGGTTACGGCTTCGTGCGCGGTGGCTGTTTCGCCGATTCCTGTTTGCCATGATGCTGATGCTGTCTGGCGGCATGGCCTGGTCAGTCGAACCCCTGGAAGAGGCCGGGAAGTGGTATGTCCAGATCGACTATGGGCAGAGCGACGTCAGCAGTGTAACGGCAGAGAAGATCATACAGCAGGTGCAGGCCGATGGGTTCGGGATTACCGGCCTGAAACTGGATAATGCCCGTACAGGGAAGGAATTTGTCCTGGGCTATCAGATCAGGCCCAGATGGGCGCTTGAGCTGGGATATGTCAACCTGGATAATGTCAGGGTACGTCCGGAGGGCAATATTGCACTGGCCGATGTGGACGCCTTTCTCAATTCTGTGCTGATGCATACGCCGAGCAAGTCCAGGGGAGCCCTGCTGAATGTCAATGGACGCTGGCCATTGCTGGATGCCGTGCATGTTATCGGCAAGGCAGGCCTGTTTGTATGGAGTTCCGATCTTGATGCCTCCGCTTCCGTCGGTTCGACGGTGGTGCGCACCGTGCATCATACCGATCATGGTACCGATGCGTTTTTTGGTACAGGTGCGCAATTTCGCTTGACTCCCAGCTGGTCCTTGACGCTGGAATGGAAGGGTTTCTTTGGAGATGAAACAACCACTTTCATGAGCGGCGGTTTCCGCTATAATCTGCCCTTTATCTGATTTCATTCATCTGTCCTGTCTTGACCAAGAAAACCGATGAGATGTGTTCCGAGGAGGATCGCAGACTGTTTCGCCGTTATGTTGGCGATGTTCGGCGCATCGAGCATGATCGTGTGAGCCGATCTCCTTCTCCCAAAGCAAGGATGAAAAGGGCCCCAAAAGTGACATCTCAGCAAACTTCATGGAATGAAGCCAACCCCTGGATTCCTCCGGAAAAACAGGTGACAGGAGATTCCGGCCTGCAATTCATGCGCAATGGATTCTCCATGAGACAGATGCGCAGGTTGAAACAGGGAGGTATACCGGTTGATTACCGTATCGATCTGCATGGCTGCACTGTTGGGCAGGCTCTGGGAAAGATGGATGAAGTGTTCAAGCTGGCCAGGGAAAGACAACTGCGATGTGTGGAGGTTATCCATGGCAAGGGGTACAGTTCACGGGGAGGCGTGCCTGTCATCAAAAATGCACTGAATCACTGGTTGCCACAACAGGCTGAGGTCCTGGCCTATTGTTCGGCACCTCTGCGGCAAGGTGGTACCGGTGCCTTGCTGGTTTTCCTGAAACGCTTTTCCGACTGATGAGCAGACAATATGACGCCTCTGCCATTGAGATCCTCAAGGGCCTGGAGCCGGTACGCAAGCGTCCCGGCATGTATACGGATACCTCCCGCCCAAACCATCTTGCTCAGGAGGTGATCGATAACAGTGTGGATGAGGCCATTGCCGGGCATGCACGCAAGATCGAGGTCACCCTGTTCAAGGACCATTCCCTGAAGGTCAGTGATGATGGCCGCGGGATGCCGGTCGATCTGCATCCCGAAGAAGGGGTCAGCGGCGTGGAGGTGATCTTTACCCGCCTGCATGCAGGCGGAAAATTTTCCAACAAGAACTATCAGTTTTCAGGGGGGCTGCATGGCGTCGGGGTATCGGTCGTCAATGCCCTGTCCAGCCGAGTCGATGTTAGCATTAGACGAGAAGGTAGATCCTACCAGATTGGTTTCAGCTCAGGTCGGGTGTCGAATCCCCTTACAGAGACTGGCACGGTCGGTCGTTATAATACGGGCACCGATGTTCATTTCTGGCCAGATCCATCCTATTTCGACAGCCCGAAGTTTTCGGTACCGCAACTGCGGCATGTCCTGCGTGCCAAGGCATTGCTCTGTTCAGGTCTGCGTATCCTGTTTCATAACCAGATCTCGGGTGAATCCGAGGAATGGTGCTATGAGGATGGGCTGACCGATTATCTCCTTGAGACCTGTCAGGATCTGCCCCATATTCCCGACAGGCCCTTTCATGGTAAGTCCGAGGGCCAGGCCGAGGCTGCCGAATGGGCAGTGCTCTGGTTGCCTGAAGGCCAGGGAGCAAATGAAAGTTACGTCAATCTGATTCCTACCTTGCAGGGTGGTACCCATGTCAACGGGCTCAGACTGGGCCTGACCAATGCACTGAGAGAATTTTGTGAGACCAGAAAGCTGCTTCCCCGCGGGATCCGTCTGACCACGGAGGATGTTTGGGATCGTTGCGCATATCTGCTTTCTGTCAAGCTGGAGGACCCGCAGTTTTCCGGGCAGACCAAGGAAAGACTGACCTCTCGGGAATGTGCTGCGTTTGTTTCAGGGGTAGTCAAGGATGCCTTCAGTCTCTGGTTGCACCAGCATGTTGCAACCGGTGAAGCGATTGCGGCCTTCGTGATCGAACAGGCACAGAAGCGCCAGCGTACCGAGAAAAAGATTGTACGTAAAAAGGTGGGAACAGGACCGACTCTGCCTGGAAAGTTGTCAGACTGTCTCTCCCAGGAGCCTTCCCGCTCCGAATTGTTTCTGGTAGAGGGAGATTCTGCAGGAGGATCTGCCAAACAGGCACGCGATCGTTATTTTCAGGCAATCATGCCGCTTCGCGGCAAGATTCTGAATACGTGGGAGGTTGATTCCTCATCGGTACTTGGCTCGCAGGAGGTTCATGATATCGCTGTGGCGATTGGTCTCGATCCGGGAGAGGAAAGCCTGGAAAAACTGCGTTATGGAAAGATCTGCATCCTGGCAGATGCCGATTCTGATGGCGCCCATATTGCCACATTGTTATGCGCGCTATTTTATCGGCATTTCCCTGCCCTGATTCGAAAGGGACATGTCTATATAGCAATGCCGCCGTTGTACAGGATCGATGTGGGAAAGGAGGTTTTCTACGCCCTCGATGATGAGGAAAAACAGGGTATCCTTGATCGCCTCGAGGCACAAAACAATCGGAAAAAGGTGGATATACAGCGATTCAAGGGGCTTGGCGAGATGAATCCCCAGCAGTTGCGTGAGACCACCATGAATCCCGAGACCCGACGTCTGGTTCAGTTGCGTTCAGACGATTCAGCCTTTTCCATCATGGACATGTTGCTGGCCAGGAAACGCGCCGCTGACAGAAAGGAATGGTTGAGCCACAAGGGAGATTTGGCAACTTTGTGAAGAGAAGCTGGGGCTGGGACAGATGACGACAATGCAGAGAAATGATTCCGTTGAGCGGATCGCGCTCAGTGACTTTGCCGAAAGGGCCTATCTGGATTATTCCATGTATGTCATTCTTGATCGCGCCCTTCCACATATTGGCGACGGGCTCAAACCCGTTCAACGCCGAATCGTCTATGCCATGTCGGAACTGGGTCTGGCGGCAACTGCAAAGTACAAAAAATCGGCACGTACGGTAGGGGATGTGCTGGGCAAGTATCACCCTCATGGAGATTCGGCCTGTTATGAGGCGATGGTATTGATGGCCCAGCCCTTTTCCTATCGCTACCCCCTCATTGATGGTCAGGGAAACTGGGGTGCCCAGGATGATCCAAAATCCTTTGCCGCGATGCGCTATACCGAGGCCAGGTTGTCAGCCTACACCCAGTGTCTTCTGTCGGAGCTGGATCAGGGCACTGTGGATTGGCAACCCAATTTTGATGGGACCCTCAAGGAACCCCGCCTCCTGCCTGCTCAGGTCCCCAATATCCTTCTCAACGGTGGCATGGGTATCGCGGTTGGCATGTCGACGGATATCCCTCCACATAACCTTACAGAAGTAGTCAATGCCTGTGTCAGATTGATTGACTCTCCCAATGCAGGACTGGATGAGATCTGCGAGATTCTGCCGGGTCCCGATTATCCGACCGAGGCCGAGATTATTACCACTGCTGATGAATTGAAACAGATCTATGCCACGGGGACCGGGAGTATTCGGATGCGGGCTCTGTATTCGATTGAAAAGTCTGAGGTCATCATTACGGCCCTGCCTTATCAGGTCTCAGGGGCAAAGATCCTGGAACAGCTGGCTGCCCTTCTGCAGACCAAGAAACTGCCACAGGTTGAAGATCTGCGTGATGAATCCGACCATGAACATCCGGTCCGTCTTGTTCTTGAACTGCGCTCGAACCGGGTTGATGCAGAGGCCCTGATGCTTCATCTGTGTGCCTGTACGGACCTCGAAAAAAACTATCGTGTCAATCTGAATCTCATCGGAATGGATCAACGGCCAAGGGTAGTGGGTCTGCTTGACTTGTTGCGCGAATGGCTGACCTTTCGCACGGAAGTGGTTCGTCGGAGGACTCAGCATCGTTATGAAGAGGTCATGCAGAAAATTGAGGTGCTGCAGGGCCTTCTGGTGGTTTTTCTGCACATCGATGAGGTGATCCATATTATCCGCCATGAGGATGAGCCGAGACAGGTTCTGATGAAACGTTTTGAACTCAGCGAACTCCAGGTAGATGCGATTCTCAACCTGCGTTTGCGCAGGCTGGCCAAACTGGAGGAGATTCGACTTCGTGAAGAATTGGCAGATCTGGAGAAAGAACGTGATGAACTGAAGGCCCTGCTGGATTCCAGGGCGCGCCTCAGAACCCGCATCAAGAAGGAGTTGCAGGAATGTGCAAGGCAATTTGGGGATGCGCGTCGTTCACCGATTGTCCAGAGACCGCCGGCGCGGGAATGGCGTCAATCAGAGGTGATTCCGGCTGAGCCGGTTACTGTAATCCTTTCCAGGCTGGGATGGATTCGCTCTGCCAAGGGACATGATATCGATGCTGCTTCGTTATCGTTCAAGTCAGGAGATACTTACCTGGCGCATCAATGCGGAAGAACCAATCAGGTCCTGTTCATCATGGATACCTGCGGTCGTTGCTACACCCTGCCCGTTCATGGTCTCCCTTCGGCAAGAGGGTATGGTGAGCCACTGAGCAGCCGTTTCAATCTTCCCGCAGGCAGTCTGCCGATCGGCATGCTGATCGGAGACAATGGAGATACGCGCAGGGTGGTGATTTTTTCAAGTCATGGCTATGGTTTTGTTTGCCAGGTTTCCGATCTGGAAACCCGCAACAAGGCAGGTAAGGCAGTGATCACCCTGTCTTCAGGTGCTGTACCTTTGCCAATGAGAGAAGTGACATCCGCTCAGGATCGTGTCTGTCTGGCAACAACCCAGGGGCGCCTGTTGGTGTTTTCTGTCAACGAATTGCCTGTATTGAAGAAGGGGAAGGGGGTAAAGGGTATAGGAATACCCAAAAAGGATCTGCAGGAGGGGAAAGAAACGGTCAGCGACCTCGCGGTATTGCCTGTAGATGCCGATCTTCTGGTCTTTTCCGGCAAGCGCCATATCAGGATCCGGCCTTCTGACCTTGAAAATTACGTGGGCAGTCGTGGACGGAGAGGGCTTTTTCTTCCCAGGGGATTCAGAAAGGTTGATCGAATCGAGGCTGCCAGTTAGTGCCAGTTAGCAACGGATAGCTGGTGGGTTGTCTGATATCCAGTCTGCTTCAGTATTTTTGAACGATATCAGATCATATGGAAGACCAGATATTGCCAAATGGATCATCGTTTCTGGACTTTTTCTTGGTCTGTTTTTTGGCTTCATCAGGATGGGTGTGCTCTGAGATATTGCCATCCTCATCCGCAATGGCATAGGCGAATTGGCGGAACGATGCCTTGGACCTGAGCAGGCGGGTGAGAATCACGGAATGTTTTTCACTGCCCATGTCCACAAAGATATGCTGTTGGGAGCGAAACAGCCCCGGGGTAATGATAGATGGGGGAATGTTCAGTTTTTCATCTGCCGGAACAAGCAGACATTCCAGTCGAGGCGGTGAGGTATTGCCCTTTTCAAAGTTCTTGGCCTTGACCGGTTGGGCATCCCTTGAGAGGAGTTGTACGCCGAAATGAAATTCTTCGTCATCCAGATGCTGGATCCATCTCACCAGACAGATATTCCAGACGGTGGTCGGGTCATTGCGTTTGGGTTGATCCTTGATGGCCAGCAGTTCTCCCACACGAATCAGCTGGGTCTGTTCACCGCTCCAGAGCATGCCGTATCCCATGCTGCTCCGGTTGAGTATGGTGCAGGGCAGGATATTGAAACTGGTTGCTTTGCTGTCTTCGCCTTCAAACAGGATGGTGGCGTCATCATCCTCATTGGTTAGCAGTATCTCATTCTGGTTCTTTGACTGATCCAGGGTACGATGCGAGGCAGTCAGTCCAATGGCGATCTCTGTTTCCATCCTGCGTTTGGTTCGCAGACTTTTCCTCTTGCTGGTATGCTCCCAGGAGGCTACCAGGGACTTGAAGATTTCTCTGGTCAGGCCATGACCGGATTCGATGCTGGATTGTTGTATCTCTGCCTTCAGCTGTGTGGTCATTCTTGAAGTATTGAGGATGCGTGTTTCTTCGGTCATATCCCCTTTGTACAGCGCCAGAGGAAGAGGTTTGCTGTCCTGGTCCAGATTGACAACAAACTGGCAGCGGTCATCATCCCTGTCAACATTTCGAGTCAGAGTACAGAGCATGCCATAATTTTCAACGGCCTGATTCAGTTTGATGATCTTGTCGCCATCAAGCCGATTGGGGTTGGCGATGGAGAGCAGCAGAATATCCTTGTAGGTGTTTGAAATACTGGTGACCTTGCTGATATTTTCATCAAGGTTGTTTTCTATTTCAATGCGATGCAGCTTGTTATCCTCGGCATAACGGTAGATCTGATTGATCTCTTTCCAGACCTCCGATTCTGGAAGAGTGTAAGACTGATAGTGTGTGATCAATAGGCGATTCAGATAAAAAAGTGTTCTTTGCAGACTGCTCAGCAGCATGGGGTTACGTGATGCTGAAGCAATATTCACTGCAGATTTTTGTGCAACGTGCTTGTAACCGATAGCCAGTTCATTGTTGATTTCGGCAGTCAGTTGAGCAACCCTTTTCCCTCGGTTACTGAGCGGATGAGGGGCATTGACAAAATGCTTGTGCAGTGCCTTCATCACAAACTCGATCGGCGCATGGATCTGTTCCAGGATATTCAGAAGATCATTGGGTGCCAGATCACAGCGGTTGGCCAGAACCAGTGTTTGGTAGAGCTGCTTGACGGTTTCACCGGTGTTGGCCAAAGGAAGGCGGCCTATCCACTGTCTGATGCTGTTACGATCCAGCGTAAAGGGCAGATCGTCGGCCCGTCCGTCGGTATCGGGGACGGCCAGGTTCAGGGCAACGGAGCGCATGTGTATCCTTTATCAAGATTTACCGCCATAACTATTCAATTGTCCCAAATTTGCCCGCATCAGGCAAGGAAGAGTGGCATTTGCAGGAAGAAAATTGGCTCAAAAAATCCGTGACTTGTAGGGTTTATGCGGGATTTCACGGACAAAGACAGGAACAAGATACCCGGGCAGTTGTTCTTTCAGATATTCCATCAGTTCAAGTTTTCTGGCTTCATTCACTGCAAAATGGTGAGTTCCACGGACCGGATCAAGATCGTGAAGATAATAGGGCAGTACACCCATTGAAAAAAGGGCTTGGCTCAGGTCAGCAAGCACCGTTGGATGGTCATTGATGCCCTTGAGCAGAACAGTCTGGTTAAGAAGGGTGATGCCGGTTTGATGCAAGGCATTGAGGACGTATCGAACCTCGTCATCCAGCTCGTTGGGGTGATTGCTGTGAATGACCATGACGACCTGAAGTGGACAGTCTTTCAGCCAGCTCAGAAGATTTGTCGTGATACGTTCAGGTAGCACCACAGGAAGGCGTGTATGGATTCGCAAGGTATTGACATGCGAGATGTCCGAGATTTCCTGACTGATCTTTGCCAATTTTTCCGTTTCCAGCATGAGAGGATCTCCACCGCTCAGGATGACTTCCCGGATTGATGGATCCCGTTTGATCTCTTTCAGCATGGTGGGCCAGTGATGGCTCAACTGGGCGCTGCCAAGGTGATAGGGGAAGTTACGACGAAAACAATATCGGCAGTGAATGGCGCAGGCGCCGGTGACGATGAGAAGGACCCTGCCATGATACTTTCTGATGAAGCCGGGGATAGGCTGGAATTTTGATTCTTCCAGCGGGTCGATTGTGAAGCCTTCCTGTCTGATCTCTTCCTGGTTCAAGGGCAGGATCTGGCGCAGTAATGGATCATTCGGTTGACCTGGCTGAATTCGATTGATATAGCTGCGTGAGGCCAGAACGGCAAAATCCGGATCAGAGGCGATCTGTGAAGCGATGGCAGGGTCTGCTCCCAGTCCGGTCCGGTCGAGAAGATCCCTGGCATGATGACAGGACCTCTTGAGCTCCCTTCGCCAGCTTCTTTGCTGTAATGGTGGAATTTTTGGGTTTATCATATCCAGTTTTTATCTTGAAGGCACAGGAGAGAACATGGCCAGCTATAGTACCAATGAATTTCGGGGTGGACTCAAATTTTTAATGAATGGTGAACCCTGTTCCATCATTGAAAATGAATTTGTCAAGCCGGGAAAGGGCCAGGCCTTCAACCGGGTCAAATACCGTAATCTCAAGACCGGACGGGTGATTGAGAAAACCTTCAAATCGGGTGAAACCGTTGAAGCGGCAGATGTGGTCGAGGTGGAAATGCAATTTCTCTACTGCGATGGAGAGGCCTGGCATTTCATGGATCCCAAGTCCTTTGAGCAGTATCAGGCCGATCGTGCGGCCATGAGTGATGCGGCACAGTGGCTGAAGGGTCAGGAGATCTGTATGGTTACGGTATGGAACGGAACACCAATCCTGGTGACGCCACCCAACTTTGTCGAGCTGGCGGTCACAGAAACCGATCCGGGTTTGCGAGGAGACACCAGTTCCGGTGGCAGCAAGCCCGCAACGCTTGAAAGTGGCGCAGTCGTTCAGGTTCCGCTGTTTATCAACATCGGAGATGTTCTGAAGGTCAATACTGCATCTGGAGAATATGTCAGCCGCGCCAAGGGGTGACCATTATGCGCTTCCCGATCTGCGGCAAAGGTTGCAGGCACGTGCCGCGTTGCTGAACACGATCAGGACATTTTTCAGGGATCGTGGTGTACTCGAGGTCGAAACGCCATTACTTTATCCTGCCTTTTCCACGGAGCCTTTTCTGCAGCCATTTTCCGTGGAATTTTCGGGGGCGGGGGGCTGCCGTGCCAGAAGGCTGTATCTGCAGTCTTCTCCAGAATATGGGATGAAACGTCTTGTTGCGGAAGGCTCTGGTTCAGTATTCCAGATCTGCAAGGCCTTTCGTAATGGAGACCTGGGCCATTTGCATCAGCCAGAATTCAGTCTCCTGGAATGGTATCGTGTTGGATTTGATTATCGTCAGTTGGCCCGTGAAGTGCAGTCCCTGATCGAGTCTGTGTATCCGGCATCGCGTATTCATCACCTGAGTTGTCAGACATTGCTTGCAGAATATGCCGGTGTGGACATGCATGAGAGCGACGATAGCAAACTGCGCGAGACACTGTTGCAGTGCGGTTTTTCCGAAGGTCTTGATGACGTGGATCGGGCAACGCTTATCGACTGGCTGCTGGATGAAATTATCAGAAAAAATTTTTCCGAAACCGGCATGTTGTTGATTGTTTACGACTATCCGGCGATCCACCCCCAGATGGCAGCTTTCCATGCCGAAGATGAGCGGCTGGTACAGCGCTTCGAGGCGTATCTGAATGGCATTGAACTGGCCAATGGCTATACGGAACTTCGTGACGCAGACGAACAATTGCGCCGGTTTCAGCTTGATCATGAAAGGCGCCGGTCACTGGGATTCGAAGATGTTGTCTGGGATGAAGCATTACTCGAGGCCTTGCGCACAGGGTTGCCGGAGTGTGCTGGCGTAGCTCTCGGTCTGGACCGCTTGTTGATGCTGACATCTGGAGCGACAGATATACATCAGGTCAGCAATTTTGCACTGCTGCCTGAATAATTCCGAGTTTTCACTACAACTCGGGGCTTGTCTTGATAGCCCTCGTTCCAGGGCAGATCCTCATGAAAGTTTTTTCAGAAAATGGTGATAGCTGTCCAGTCGTGCTGGCGAGATTTCATTATTTCTAACCGATTCAATCACTGCGCAACCCTGTTCCTGCAGATGCCTGCAATTGTTGAATCTACAGTATTGAGCCTGTTGATATATCTCTATGAAGCCTTTTTCAACCGCCTTCCAGTCCTGGATACAGGGTGTAAACTGGCGAACCCCGGGAGAGTCGATCACGTTACCCCCGTTGCCAACCGGATACAGCGTGGCCACAGTAGTGGTGTGCTGTCCCTGTTGAATGCCAGCCGAGAGCACTGATGTTGGGGCCTGGACTTCAGGGGCAATGGCATTGAGAATAGAAGACTTCCCCACCCCCGATTGACCAACCAGAATGGTTGTATGATGGGTTATCATGCCTTTCAGACGATCAAGATTCAACCCCGAGACAGTACTGCATTGAATGCAGGGATAGCCGAGGTTTTCGTAGACATTCATGATGCCAGACATGGGTTTTGAAGAGGAATTCAAGTCATGTTTGTTAAATACAAGGATGGCCTGAATGCCCTGATTTTCCGAAAAGAGCAGGTATCTGTCTATCAATAGTGTGTCAATGGCCGGAGATTTGTAGGCAGATACGATCATGATCTGATCCATGTTGGCTGCCAGGGGCTTGCAGCGTCCTGTCTTATCCATCCTTTCCAGCAACGACTGTCGTGGCAATACGGCAGTCACCAATCTGCGACTTTGCTCCCATTCCACCCAATCACCGGTTACCGGTGCAGGGATGTTTTTTTTGATATGACAGTCAATGATCTCGTTGCTGGATGTCACGAGCCGACAGGTCTGGCCAAAACGGGCTACGATCCGGGCTTTGGCATGGGCAATTTTCATGGGACTGTTATTTTTGGGTATCAGCTTGCAGGTGCGAGATTCTGATCGAAGCCGGGGGATGGGAGTCATGAAATGCTGAATACAGGGGATCAGGGGTCAATGTGGAGGCATTTTCCTGATACAGCTTGATGAGACCAGAAATGAGATAGTCTGCATGACTGGTCTTTGCAGCATATTCATCTGCCTCGAATTCATGACGACGCGACCACTGTGCTGTCAAGGGTTGAAAAAACAGGCTGAATAATGGCGCTATCAGTACGAATAACAACAGGGCCAGATCATTGCCGGGTTGAGAGACCCCCAGTCCCTGAAAGAACCATGTCGTCTGACTCAGGAATCCAACAAGGGACAATGCCGTACCACCCAGAAGAATGGATACTCCAAGGCGCTTTGGAATATGCCTGCACTTGAAATGACCCAGTTCATGGGCCAGAACAGCCTCGATTTCGTCCTCGCTCAATTGTTCAAGGAGTGTGTCGTAGAAGACGATCCGCTTGCTTTTGCCAAAACCGGTAAAATAGGCATTTCCGTGGGCAGAACGGCGTGAACCATCCATGATAAATATCCCGTTGCTGGAAAAACCGGAGCGTTCCAGAAGTTGTACGATACGGTCCTTGACGGGACCTTCCGGCATTTCCGTGAAACGATTGAACCATTGAGCAAAGAACATGGGATAGGCCCAGGTAACGAACAGGATGAAAAATAACCAGACCAGCATGGCTGCCAGCCACCACAAAGATCCAAGAGCAGTCATGCACCAGAGTATGACCCATGCAAGAGGGAGCATGAGAACAAGACCCAGAATCAGTTGCTTGATCGTATCGAGAAAGAAAAGGGCAGGTGTGCTGCGATTGAAACCGAATTTTTGTTCTATGAAAAATGTTTTGTAGTAATCCAGGGGAAGATTCAGAAGGTGGCTGATGATCATGAATGATGCAATCAGGGTCAGAGAATTCCCGGAGAAGGCGGCCTGATTCCACTGGTAGAGGGACTGAAGTCCGCCACCGATTGTCCATGCCAGCAAGATCAGGCCGTCAAATATGACATGAACACGCTCAAGCTTCATTTTTGCCAGTGTATAATGGGCAGCAAGCTGATGAGACTCCAGGGATATTTTTTCCCTGAAAGCATCTGGAACCTGATCCTGATGAAGGCGTACATGGTTACAATGGCGCTGAATCAACCATAATTGAATGAAGATGCCAAGGCCCAGGAGACCCAGAAAAATATAACTGAAGCTGTTCATTGAAAATATGAGTTGATCTATGCAGACGGATAATCATAACCTTATTTGGATCGATCTTGAAATGACCGGACTGGATACAGTCCGTGATTCGATCATCGAGATTGCCACCATCGTCACCGACAGCGAGTTGAATATCCTTGCAGAAGGTCCGGTTCTGGCGATTCATCAATCGGACGATATTCTGAATGATATGGATGACTGGAATCAGAAACATCATGGTGAGTCCGGACTGTTGGAAAGGGTTCGCAAGAGTGAATATGATGAATCACGTGCAGAGGCCATGACACTGGATTTTCTGCGCCAGTATGTTCCGGAAGGGAAATCACCCATGTGTGGCAACAGCATCTGTCAGGACAGGCGCTTCATGGCGCGTTGCATGCCACGACTAGAGCAGTATTTCAGTTATCGTCATATTGATGTGAGTACAGTCAAGGAACTGTGCAAACGTTGGTATCCCGGGGTGGCCAGTACCTTTACCAAAACAGGGACTCATCAGGCACTTGAAGATATCCGCGAATCAATCGAAGAACTCAGGCACTATCGCAAACATATCTTTCTGGCTCAGTGAGTCTGGAACTGCAATATCGAAAACTGTGGCTGGTTATTGGTTGGCTGATCGTCATTGCGATTAATGTCGGTTCACTCTATCCATATGTTCCGGAAAGGATCATGAGCGGTGGCCTCGACAAGGTCTGGCATTCCGGCAGCTATGCCCTTTTGATGTTGTGGTTCTGCATGTTGTATGATGGAGTCCGGCGCAGGATACTGATTGGCATCGGATGGGCCCTGATGGGGCTGATGATTGAAGTCCTGCAGGGTTTCTCTATAATACGCACTTTCGATCTTCTCGACTTCGCCGCGGATGTGATAGGCATCTCCATCGGTGGAGTATTGATGCTTACTCCGCTTTCCAGAATGCTGTTATGGCTGGAGAGCAAGATGCGTGTGCGGTAGAGATGCAGGATTACAAAAAAGAATTCATAAAATTTGCGATAGACAATCAGGTATTGCGTTTTGGTCGTTTTACACTCAAATCCGGCCGAATCAGTCCCTACTTTTTCAACAGTGGGTTGTTCAACACTGGAGCACAGCTGGCAAAGCTGAGCCAGTTCTATGCTCGTGCCATACATGATCAGACTGCAAGACTGGGATTATCCTTCGATACCCTGTTTGGCCCGGCATACAAGGGAATTCCTCTGGTTGCCGGCATCTCTATGGCACTATATCAGGGTTATGGCCAGGACTACCCCTATGCATTCAATCGCAAGGAAGCCAAGGACCATGGTGAAGGAGGATCGCTTGTCGGAGCGGAATTGAAGGGTCGTGTCCTCGTCGTGGACGATGTGATCTCAGCCGGAACCTCTGTCAGAGAGTCCGTCAAGATCATTCAGGATAACCATGCCGAGTTTGCTGGGGTTGCCATTGCACTGGACCGCAAGGAGAGAGGGCTGGGGGCAAGTTCTGCGATTGGAGAGATTGAAAAGGAGTACGGTGTTTCGGTACTCAATATCATTGACATTCAGGATATTATCGATTTTCTGGATGATACCGGCCAAGGAGATCTCGTTGAGAAAATGCTGACATATCGCCAGCAGTATGGGGTTTCCGGAGAGGATGACGTCCATTCCAACATTAGAATCTAGAAATATATATTGCATGCAGAGTAGAAAACTTTATATCGGAAATCTGGCTTTCAGAGTGACTCAAAAAAGACTGAGGGAGATCTTTTCTCCTTGTGGTGAGATCGAGAATATTCGCCTGATCAAGGATCGAAAAACTGGTCGCTCCAAGGGGTTTGCATTTATTACCTTTGCGGACGCCAAGGGAGCTGAAAACGGACTGATGCAGGATGGCGTGGAGCTTGAGGGCCGGCCTCTCAGGGTCAATGTGGCATTGGAGCGGGCCTCTGATCAAGGAGAGCAGCAATCTGCCCCTGATCACTCATCTCGGCAATCTGCCGCCCGCCCCGTGAATGAAAGATCCTCCGGTCGTCTATGGGACTGGATTGGTGGGATATTGTGTGGATTATTGCTGGGCTGGTTGATCACTCTGGTCATTTGATATCCTGTGGGTTTTTCGGTATAACACCCATGCCGAGAGACATGGCTGCATTTACAAGCTGACGAGGTTTATGCCAGAATGAGGCAGTCAATGCATATGTTGACCAATACAAACCGATTTGAGGGCAGTGAGCGATGAAACGAACAACAGGAATCATTTTGATCTTGTCGATGGCTTTGAGTGCAATCTATTCACAAGTGGCACTGGCCGATGATGGGGCGGCTTTGTTCAAGCAGAAAGGCTGCACTGGGTGCCACGGTGAAGATGCAATGGGGCTGATTGGTCCGCGTCTTGCTGGCCAATTGGAAAAATATATTATCGAGCAGTTTAAACTGATTCGTGACGGGAAACGGACCTCTGGCAACTCTACCGTGATGGCCCAGGCCATTATGGAAGAGGTCTCTGACAAGGAGATTGGTGAAATTGCCAGGTATCTTTCAAACCTGAAATAGTTTTACCTTCTGCGTGGCCCTGAATATGGATTCAGGCAGATTCAGGTGGACTGCATGAATGTCAGTCGACGGTTTCTGTGTGGATGCTCAATGCATGAATGTGTTCGGGCATCATGTCCTGCAGACATGCATACACCATCTGGTGCTGTCTGATGCGTGTCTTTCCATTGAAACTTTCAGAGGCGATCCTGACGGTAAAATGACCCGCTCCACCAGCAGAGGCGTGACCGACATGCTGGTCACTGTCATCAATGATTTCAAGAGAGTGGGGTTTGAGGGTCTGTAACCGTTGCTTGATGGCCTGGATGCGATCGATACTCACGGCAGTACCCTCAAGTAGGGATGAATCACTACATCTTGGTAGACACCGGCCTGAATATACGGATCGGCGTTGGCCCATTCTTCCGCTTCCTTAATGTCCTCAAATTCTGCCACGATCAGACTTCCACTGAATCCTGCCTGACCAGGTTCGGGGCTGTCAATAGCCGGCAGGGGCCCGGCCGTCAACAACCTGCCTTCATCCCGCAATTTTTCAAGACGTTGAAGATGGGCTGACCGTGCATGCAAACGTTTTTCAAGACTGTTCACTGCGTCTTTTCCCATGATGACGTACCACATATCTCCTCCGGAATGATGTTTCGGATCACGATTCTTTTTGTCTGTCTGCAGGGGGTTCCTCATCCTTGATATATCTGGCGAGGAAAATCCCTTGAAGAATGATGAACACAAAGGTGAGACCCAGCATGCCAAAAAGCTTGAAATTGACCCAGGTCTCGGTGGAATAGTGATAGACAACGTACAGGTTCACACAACCCACAAGGATGAAAAAAACGCTCCAACCCAGGTTGAGCTTTGTCCAGACCGGTTCTGGCAGGGTGATTGAACCCTGCATCATTCTCTTGACCAGAGGGGTACTTCCAATAAACTGACTCAGCAGAAAGGCAAGGCCAAACAACCAGTTGATCACACTGACCTTCCATTTGATGAACATCTCGTCCTGCAGTAACAGGGTGGCTCCGCCGAAAAGGAGAACCAGAGCCAATGTAACGAGGTGCATTTTTTCATATTTCTTGTGATAGAGCCGATTCCAGCCGACCTGGGCCAGCGTTGCCACAATCAGGACGGCTGTGGCAATAAACAGGTCATAGAACTTGTAGGCCAGAAAGAACAGAATAATTGGGAAAAAGTCGGAAAACAGTTTGTTCATGCTTGTAGATCACGCTGCACATTGGTGCGAACGGAATTCGTGGCTAAAATATCAGTCTATGATAATTCACTCGGGAGCATGTTTCCATGCAATATTTTCAGATCCATCCTGACAATCCGCAAAAACGGCTGATTCGGCAGGCCGTCGATATACTGGAAAAAGGTGGGGTGATCGTCTATCCCACGGACTCCTGTTATGCCTATGGCTGTACCATTGGAAACAAGTCGGCCCTGGAGAGGATTCGAAAGCTTCGCGATGTCGACAAGGATCATCACTTTACTCTGGTTTGTCGGGATCTCTCCGAAATAGCCAACTATGCCAAGATCACCAATCCGGTCTATCGCCTGTTGAAGATGGCGACTCCGGGTCCGTACACCTTCATCATGGAGGCAACCCGAAGTGTTCCCAAACGTCTCCTGCATCCAAAGAGGAAGAGTATAGGATTGCGGGTGCCTGATCATCCCGTTGTCAGTGCACTACTTTCAGCACTGGGGCATCCATTGATGAGCGCGACCCTGATTGCCCCGGGAGAAGATTTACCCATGAGCGATCCAGATGAAATTCGTTCAAGACTTGAAAAACATGTTGATCTGCTTATCGATTGTGGTTCATGTGGAGTTGAGCCCACAACGGTCGTCGATCTGACCTCCGATTATCCCCAGGTCATCCGGCAGGGTCGAGGTGACGCCGGAATATTTTGATCAGATCAGGTTCCAATTTGTACCGGGCAATCTTCTGCCATCAGGAGAAAGACCCCGTCACCGCCAAATTCGAATTCTGGCCACATGAATGGAAGGCGGGGATAGTGTCTCATCAGGGTCTGTCGGGTATGACCGACCTCTCCCACGAGAAGACCACCAGGTCGAAGAAAACCCCTTGCCAGTTCGATAATTTGAATCATGTGTGCAAGTCCCGAAGCTGGTGAATGCAGGGCGTGAGTGGGTTCATGATGGTATTCCGGTGGTAATTCTGCCATCTCTTCAGTTGATACATAGGGGGGGTTGGCAATGATCAGGTCAAAATCTGCACAGGCAGAAAGCCCCCTGAACAAATCCGCCTGGACGAGTTGCAATTGATGGCGAGTGTCCAGGTTGTGGCAGTTGATCCGGGCGACATCCAGAGCGCCGGAATCGATATCCGTTGCGATGATCTCGGCTTCTGGGAAGGCCTTGCAACAGGCCAGGGCGATGCAACCACTGCCGGTACATAATTCCAGGATTTTTCTGGGTGGATGGGTGAGCCATGGATTAAAGCGATCTGCTATCAATTCCGCAATGGGAGAACGTGGAATCAAGACCCGTTCGTCTACATAGAATGGTAGCCCGCAAAACCAGGCTTCATGAGTGAGATAGGCCACAGGTATCCGTTCTTGTATGCGTCTTTTGATCAGGTTTTGCAGTCTTGCAAGATTGTGCGGATCAAGTGACTCAGGCAGTGAGGACAGCGGTTCATGCGCCGGGAGCCCAAGCAGATACAGGGTCAGATAGATGATTTCATCCCATGCGTTATCCGCGCCATGTCCAAAGAAAGCATTATTATCGAGTTGTCTGACCAGTGGGATCAGCTGTTTTTCAAGTTCAGGAGGCATGGTTTGATCAAGCTTTGAATTGTCTGATTTTGGTTTATGGATAACATTTCTTGGGAATTCTATGCCGGATTCATTTTTCTGTGGAGTTTTAATCGAGTGGTTGACCTTCAGAGGGTATAGGTGTAAGTTGTGTCTGCGGAGAAGAGAAGCGATCCGCAGTTAATCGGAGCGGCGTAGAGAAGGGCTCCGATAGAAGCCGGCCCATGAGTGTCAAGCGTAGAGAGAGGAGGGGGCCGGCTTCGCTTTTTTTGAAATATCCATCCATCATATCAAGGGTCGAATGAAAAGCGTTTGGTCTCAGTCAGCGGTCCTGATATGCCTGTCAGTATTTCTGGCATCATGTCAGAGCCTGCCATCCAGAATACCTGAAAGTTCAAAGGCCTATACAGAACTTGGTCTTGCCTATTTGGAGAAAAAGAGCTATTCCCTTGCCGAGACCAAGCTCAAGCATGCCATTGAGCTGTATGAGCGTAATGCAGAGGCCCACCATTATCTGGCTGAGCTATATCGAGTGCAGGGACGCAAGCTTTTGGCCCGAGATGAATATGAACGTGCTATTGCACTGGATCGTGATAATCCGTCCATCTGGAACAACTATGCAGTATTCCTGTGCGGGATCGGAGAATACGAGGCCTCTGAAAAATGGTTTCTCAAGGCGGCGCGCAAACGAGGTTACGAGAAACGTGCCGAGGCCTATGAGAATGCCGGAGTCTGTATGTTGGCCGCTGGAAACAGGGATCGGGCCATCCGGCATTTCGACAATGCCCTTGGCATCGAATTGCGGGAGAGATCGTTGTTGCAGCTTGCCACTCTCGAGATTGACCAGGGTCAGGCAGACCGGGCAGTGGAAAATCTCAAACGCCTGCATCAGTTTTTCAAGCCATCACCAGAGAGCCTGTATTTGCTGGCCAGGGCAGAAAAGGATCTGGGACATTCGGATCAGGTTGAAAAGATAGCCAATCAATTCCAGGAGCTTTTTCCCGATAGTCCGTTAAACAGGAAGGTTCATTCCCTTTTTGAGTCTCACTCGGAGCAGGGCAATCATTCCGGTCAAAATGACAGATGAATGACCAACCTTCGTTGATGTGCACGAGTCCGATGTTCCCAGAGAAAGATGCCCTGCCAGGTTCCCAGTGCAAGTCTGCCATCCACCACCGGGATGCTCAGGCTGGTTTCTGTGAGCATTGCCTTGATGTGTGAAGGCATGTCGTCGGGCCCTTCTGCGGTATGGGTGAATTGTGGCTGGTTGCTTGGCACCATTCGATTGAGCCATTGTTCCAGATCGAATTGTGCAGCCGGGTCTGCATTCTCCTGGATCAGAAGGCTGGCAGAGGTGTGCTGGATGAAGATGGTGCATAATCCATCACGAGATTCTGCCTCTTTCTGGACAATGGCCTGTAGTTCACGAGTGATTTCATGAAGGCCCTGTCGATGTGTAGAAATGGTTGTTGATATGATCATGGGTCAACGAATCCTCAGACAAATAATGGTGAGCATTATACTCCCGGGAATGTTCATTTGGGGGGAGGCTTGTCTTGCTGCAGACAAGCCTGGTGATATTCATCATGAAAAGGTAAAGGATTGCCGTGTATGTCATTCGACCTATAACCAGTCCACCATTAGGCAGTCAGGACGTTCCTGCCAGGGATGCCACGACAAACTGCCGACACCAGAACTGGAACAGGCTGAAGAGAGTGAACCCGAGGGTTACCCCAAGGATTCCCGTATCAAGATCAAGGAAATCCGGATGTATTATCCAAAAAGTCGTATTGGGCCAGAGCCCAACCCAATGGTGTTGATTCCAGCAGGTTCCTTTGTCATGGGGACCAATGACCGATTACCGGATGAAGGCCCTGCGCATACTGTAACACTTGGCGCGTTTTATATGGATCGTTACGAGGTAACCAACCTGCAATATAAACAGTTCATTGATGCAACGGGTCGGCGATCACCTGACCATTTCCGCAGCAGGACCTTCCCTGCAGGCAAGGCAGACCATCCTGTTGTCTATGTCACTTGGTATGATGCCGATGCCTATTGCCATTGGGCAGGGAAAAGGCTCCCGACACAGGAAGAATGGGAAAAGGCGGCTCGGGGAACCGATGCGCGACCCTTTCCATGGGGGAGGCGTTTTGATATCAATGCTGCCAATACGCCCCTGAGATGGTCTGCCCTGGGGACTGAAGGGGATACCACTCCGGTCGGAAGTTTTCCGGAGGGGGTGAGTCCATATGGCCTCTATGATATGTCTGGAAATGTCTGGGAATGGACTTCTTCATGGTATAAACCCTATCCGGGGAGTCGATGGGAATCGGAAAATTATGGAGAGTTGTATAAAGTTCTGAAAGGGGGTTCCTGGTGGGATTGCTCCTTCTACCAGTGCGGCATCTCTGCACCGGTCTACAATCGGAGTTTCTTTCAAAAACGGACCAAGAATGCCAGTTTTGGGTTCAGATGTGCCAGGGATGGAGGCAAGACATGATGAGAGCGGGATGGTTGACCGGGATAGTGGCCCTCCTTTTGATCGATTCCGTGTGGGCATCGTCATCTTCTTCTGCGCAATGGGTCACGATACCAGCCGGTCCATTTCTGATGGGTACGGCAGATGAAGAGATCAGTCAGCAGGAGGACAAGAGCGGGATATACGGTTCAGGCAAGCCATGGTTTGTCGATGAGAGACCACAGCACAGTGTAACATTGCCGGAATACCAGATCGAAAGAACCGAGGTAACCAACGCCCAATTCAGGGCTTATGTGATTCAGGAGAATACACGTGTCCCTCTGGAATGGATCAAGAATGGTTATCTGCTGGATCGAAAGATCCTGAACATTGCCACGCTGTCGAAACTTCGTGATCTGGCCGCCAATCTATTTCGCCTGGATCTTGACGTTTCAAAAATGACCAAGGAAGATATTCTCGATCGAATCGAAGCCCATCAACAGGCTCAGGATAACCTTCCTGTCGTCACGGTGGACTGGGAATTGGCACAGGGATACTGCACATGGCTAGGTGGTCGGTTACCGACTGAAGCGGAATGGGAAAAGGCTGCCCGGGGGCCTGATGCCAGAATCTACCCATGGGGAAACAGGTGGGACAGATCCAGACTGAATATAGGGGAAGACCCGGATTATCCTTCCGGTGTCACCCCGGTCGGCCATTATCCCAGTGGTAAATCCTATTACGGACTCATGGACATGGCCGGAAATGTCATGGAATGGACCATGGATGATTACCGGGCCTATCCGGAGGGAAAATTGCCTGCTGGAGCAAAGGGCAAGGGTCAAAAGGTCTTGCGTGGTGGAGGTTGGGGCGGTCTGGGTCACTATGTGATCAGCCATTTCTATCGTACAGCCTATCGATTCTATCTGCCACGAACGGCCCAATTCAATGATGTGGGTGTCCGGTGTGTAAGAGACCTGCATCATGACTGACTCCAAAGACTTTCCTCAGGACCCCTGCCACGTCCAGCAGCAGGACCGATATGAATCACCCATTTCGAGCAGGAGTCATATCCTGCTTGTACTGCAGAAGCTGGGCCGGCCCGCAACATTGGCACAACTGGCAAAGCTGGTTGCTCTGCGGAATGACAGTCAGAAATCTGCACTTTCGAGAAGACTTGATGCCATGGTACGAGACCGCCAATTGAGGCAGGATCGGCAGGGACGATATCATCTCCCTGCCAAGGCCTCTGTTGTTCAGGGAAAGGTATTGTCTCATCGAGATGGATTCGGGTTTCTGCAAGTTGAGGGTCAACCTGAAGATGTTTTTCTGCCGCCAAAGACCATGCAGTTGGTCATGCATGGAGATGAGGTGATAGCTTTGGTATTGCCAGATAGAGGACGGAGCGGGAAACAACGGTCTGGACGATATGTTGGCAGGATCATTGATATTATTCACCGAGCCCATGCCCATCTGGTGGGGCGGGTGCATCGTCAGGAAAAATCCTTGTATGTAGTCCCTGATGATCCGCGATTGAACATGCGTATTGAGATTGAGGGGGGCGGTCAGGGCAAGGTACGGGCCAGACCGGGTCAGATCGTCGAAGTCCAGATTACAGCCTACCCGGACAGGCAGACAAACTGTCGGGGCAGGATTACGGAAATACTGGGTGAACACCTGGGCCCTGGGATGGAGATTGATATTGCGCTGCGAAATCATGAAATTCCCTTTGTCTGGGATGATGATGTTCTCGCTGAACTCGAGCGTATTCCGGAGCATATCTCCACTTCAGAGATCAAAAGGCGGAAGGATCTCAGGTCTCTGCCATTTGTGACGATAGATGGGGAGGATGCCAGAGATTTTGACGATGCCGTCTATTGTGAAAGAGAAGGTCGGGGCTGGATACTATGGGTGGCAATCGCAGATGTAGCCAGCTATGTCATGGCAGGGTCAGCGCTGGATCGGGCAGCCACCGATCGAGGGACTTCGGTATATTTCCCGGGGCGGGTGATTCCCATGTTGCCAGAGAAACTGTCCAATGGTCTTTGCTCACTCAAACCGAATGTTGATCGTCTGAGTCTGGTCTGTCAGATGCATGTCTCCCCTCGCGGAGAGGTTCGTTCCTATCAGTTTTTTGCTTCAGTGATACGTTCACATGCCAGATTGACGTATCACCAGGCCAATGATCTGCTGAAAAATGGTCAGGCCCAGTCTGATCTTCCGTTCATGAAATCCCTGCAGGAACTTGAAAGAGTCTATCAGGCCCTGGACAAAAACAGAATATCACGCGGTGCACTGAGATTTGATCGTGAAGAGGTACAGATCGTATTTGGGGACGATCAAAAAATAGAAAAGATTGTACCAGTTGAACGTCTGAGAACACACGAAATCATAGAGGTTTGCATGATTGCGGCCAATGTATGTGCAGCGGATTATCTGGAAGATCGTGAGATGCCTTTTTTGTTTCGTGTCCACGAAGCCCCAAAAACTGAGAAGCTTGAGGGGTTGAAACAGTTCTTGAGGGAAATCGGCCTGACTCTGGGAGGAGGCGACCAACCGGAACCCAGAGATTTCTCCAGGCTGCTTGATGCAATCTCTGAAAGAGATGATCGTATCACGATCGAGACAGTTGTCCTGCGTAGTCAGAATCAGGCATTCTATTCTCCGGATAATCAGGGACATTTTGGCCTGGCCTTGTCTCACTATGCACATTTTACCTCTCCAATCAGGCGTTATCCCGATCTGTTGGTGCACAGGGCCATCCATCACTGCCTGGATGGAAAAGGTGCCGACTCCTTCCCTTACACACATGCAGACATGAAGGCCCTGGGAGAGCATTGCTCGATGACTGAACGTCGAGCTGACGAGGCAACTCGCGATGTGATCAGCTGGTTGAAATGTTTCTATTTGCAGCAATTTCTTGGCAAATGCTTCCAGGGCGTCATCACGGGGGTTGCGGAATTCGGATTGTTTGTAGAACTGCAGCCCTTGTATGCTGAAGGCCTGATACATGTTTCTGCGTTGCCCAAGGATTTCTATCGTTTTATTCCTGAAAAACAGGTGTTAACGGGAACCAGTCATGGCCGTACCTTCAAGTTGATGCAGCATGTTCATGTTCGACTGGCAAGAGTCGATCTGGAATCAAGAAAGATTGACCTGACTCTATATGAGTCATGACATGGATCGTACAGAAAGTATATATGGGATCAACCCGGTTTTAACCCTGTTGAAGCAATCGCCGAGTCAGGTGTTGCAGCTTTATATCCAGGCGGGAATCCATTCAAGACGGATCGACGAGATCGCAGGGTTGGCAACCAAAAAGGACATTCCAACTGAGGTTGTAGAGCGGGTGCGTTTGCAGGCGCTTGCCGGATGCGATCGACATCAGGGGGTCTTTGCCATTACGAAACCGGTCGAAACATTATCCTTTGACACCTTGCTGGATCATCTCGAAAAGGACTACATGGCGCAACAACTCCCCCCTCTGCTGGTGCTTGATCAGGTACAGGATCCTCATAACCTCGGTGCCTGCCTGAGAACTGCTGATGCGGTCGGCATTGCTGCCATCCTGATACCGGAACGAAAATCAACACCTGTCACGGCGGTGACCAGAAAAGTGGCATGTGGGGCTGCAGAGTCGATCCCTGTGATACCGGTCAAGAACCTGGCCAGGAGTCTGCAGGCACTGAAAAAGCTTGGTTACTGGCTTGTCGGGACGGACGAGCGGGGAAGCATGGATTATACCGAGCTGGACTGGACAATCCCTGTTACACTGGTGATGGGCAATGAGGGATCAGGGCTCCGTCGGCTGACAAGAGAATCTTGTGATTATCTCGTTCACATCCCCATGTTGGGTCAGGTCAGCAGCCTGAATGTATCGGTTGCGACGGGCGTTTGTCTGTATGAGATGCTACGCCAGAGGAGGCATAAATAACGGGAGCAGACGTTTAATCTGCCCCCGTCGAAAGCGGCTTCGGTTACGCAGCCTTTCTTGTCGGTGCCATCGGATCGTCTTCAGACTCGTGCGGCCGCTTGAAAGGCACGACATTGTCTGAACGATGGTGTCCGGAAGAATGGCTTCGTAACCACAGATCCTCAAGTCCCAGAGTACTGCCCAGGACCAGTGAGGTTCCTGTCAGTGCCAGACCGGCTTCCTGGAAAGTGACTGTCGTGGTACCGAGCAGCAGGGGAAGCCCCATGGCGATACCGGACAGCACGGCCAGAACCAGTGCTGACACCTTGAAGACAATGATATTTCTCATTTTCGGCATTTCAAAACCTCCTTAACAAGCAAGATTTATCCATCTCAAAAACAAGTAAATACCATCGGGATATTTCTGATGCACTGATTAATCCCTGTGCCAGAAATACCCCCGTTCTTCCGGACAAGTAGACGAATTCCGGCTAAAAAAGTTCCATGAAATTTCGAAAATCAGCCGGCCAGGTTTCTGGCCATCAGGGTATTCTGCAGGAGCATGGCAACAGTCATGGGGCCGACCCCGCCTGGAACAGGGGTTATCCAGCCTGCTCGTTTACTGGCCGTTTCAAAATCCACATCTCCGGACAATCGTCCATCTTCAGATCGGTGGATGCCTACATCGATGACAATGGCACCAGGCTTGATCCATTCGGAAAGGACGATATGCTGCTTCCCTATTGCCACAACCAGGATATCCGCATCACTGACTCTTTCTTCCAGGTTTTGCGTAAACCGATGGCAGATCGTGACGGTGGCGCCGGCCAACAGAAGCTCCATGGCCATGGGGCGGCCGACAATATTGGATGCCCCGACCACGACGGCATGCTTGCCTTTTAGCGGCACGGTTGTCTGTTCAAGCAGCTTCATGATCCCATAGGGGGTGCAAGGCCTGAGAGTGGGGCAACGCAACATCAGGCGGCCTATATTATAGGGATGAAACCCATCGACATCCTTTGCCGGGGAAATGGTTTCGAGGATGGTTTCCGGGTCGATGTGTTCTGGCAGAGGCAGCTGGACGAGAATGCCATCAACCGAAGTATCCTGATTCAGCTGCTTGATCAGGGCCAATAATTCGGTTTGTGTCGTGTATTCAGGCAGGTCATGGGCGAAAGAAAGGATTCCGGCGCTTTCGCAGGCCTTGCGCTTGTTGGCCACATAGACTTCAGAGGCTGGATGACTTCCAACCAGGATAACAGCCAGACCAGGAGGTCGAATCCCCTGGTTGTTCATCTCGGCAACAGTCTTTTTGACCTCGTTTCTTACAGACAGGGCCAAGGCCTTGCCATCAATGATTTTCGCGCTCATTGGGTTTTATGGATGATTTTGTCGGTATGGATTTATTTATACGGGACGGAATCCTGAATTTGTTATAATCTTAACACTTTTTGATCAGACACAAAGCATGAGCGGTAAAACACTCTATGACAAGCTCTGGGAATCACATGCCATTACAGCGAGTGAGGACGGATCGACTCTGATATATATTGACCGACAGTTGGTCCATGAAGTCACTTCTCCTCAGGCCTTTGAGGGATTGAGATTGGGTGGCCGATCGGTCTGGCGTCGATCGGCCAATCTTGCAACACCGGATCACAATGTCCCGACAGTGGACAGAAGCGCCGGAATCGAGGATCCGATATCCAGGCTGCAGGTCGAGACTCTGGATGAAAATTGTCGTAATTTTGGTATCACCGAATATGACATGATGGATCCCAGACAGGGTATTGTGCATGTCATTGGTCCTGAAAATGGCGCCATTTTACCGGGCATGACAGTCGTTTGCGGAGACTCTCATACCTCGACACATGGCGCCTTTGCCGCATTGGCATTCGGTATCGGGACCTCAGAGGTCGAACATGTTCTCGCCACCCAATGCCTGTGGCTCAAGCAATCCAGGAACATGCGTGTGACCGTCGAAGGCCATCTTGGCAAAGGGGTTTCCGCCAAGGATATTGCCTTGCATGTCATTGGTGTCATTGGAACAGCTGGAGGCACTGGTCATACCATAGAATTTTGTGGAAATGCGATCCGTTCGCTCAGTATGGAAGGTCGCATGACCCTCTGCAATATGGCTATTGAGGCTGGCGCCAGATCCGGTCTGGTCGCCGTTGATGATGAAACATTGCGATATTTGCAGAATCGTCCCTATGCTCCGAAAGGACAGGACTGGATCGAGGCAACAAACTACTGGAAAACACTGGTCAGTGATGATGATGCGAGTTTTGATCGGGAGATCTTCATCAGTGCAGAAGAAATCAAGCCGCAGGTGACATGGGGAACCTCTCCAGAGATGGTGTTACCCGTTGATGGAAAGCTACCCGATCCTGATCTGGAAGCGGATTCGGTAAAAAGAGAGAGCTATCGTCGGGCTCTTCAATACATGGATCTTGTTCCTGGACAGAAGATTACTGAAATCTGTCCGGACAAGGTTTTTATAGGATCTTGTACCAATTCACGTATCGAGGATCTGCGTATTGCGGCCCAGGTTGTTGAAGGCAAAAGGATTGCGGATTCGATTTCTCTGGCAATGGTTGTACCGGGTTCTGGTCAGGTCAAGAAGATGGCCGAGTCAGAAGGATTGGACAAGATCTTTACAGCAGCCGGATTCGAGTGGCGTGAGCCTGGATGTTCGATGTGTCTTGCCATGAATGCCGACAGGCTCGAACCTGGAGAACGGTGCGCGTCAACATCCAATCGCAATTTTGAAGGCCGTCAGGGGCAGGGTGGTCGTACCCACCTTGTCAGTCCAGCGATGGCGGCCGCAGCCGCGATTGCAGGACATTTTGTTGACGTGCGCGAGGTGATGAGATGAAGGCATTTACCCGTCACCAGGGATTGGTGGCCCCTCTTGATCGTGCCAATGTCGATACAGATGCGATCATCCCGAAGCAGTTCCTGAAATCGGTCAAACGATCCGGTTTTGGTCCCAACCTGTTTGATGAATGGCGTTATCTGGATCATGGTGAACCGGGCATGGACTGCAGTCAACGGCCCCTGAATCCTGATTTTGTCCTGAATCAACCGCGTTATCAGGGAGCCAGTATTCTGCTCAGCAGAGAAAATTTTGGTTGCGGATCATCTCGTGAACACGCGCCCTGGGCTCTGGAAGATTTTGGCTTTCGGGCCATTATTGCCCCGAGTTTTGCAGATATCTTCTTCAATAACTGTTTCAAGAATGGCCTGTTGCCTGTTGTGTTGCCATCCGATGTTGTAGATCAACTGTTTTCTGAAGTGGAAGCAAGTCCAGGTTACCAACTGGAAATCGATTTGGCGCAGAAGACAGTCAAATCTCCTTCGGATCAGGTATGGAATTTTGATATCGATGACTTCAGGCAGTACAGATTGCTGAACGGACTTGATGATATTGGATTGACTCTTGAGAACAGTGATCTGATCAAGGCATTTGAGAATGAGCGTCGCCAACGTTTTCCCTGGATGTTTAACGAACTGAAATAACCGTATGCAGAAAAAAATACTGGTATTGCCAGGAGATGGTATTGGGCCGGAGATCGTTGCCGAGGCTGTCAAGGTCCTTGAATTTTTCAACAGCAAGAATGGAGACCCATTTGTTCTGGAAACGGGACTGATTGGAGGGAGTGCCTATGAAGAAACGGGTGCTCCACTTCCGGAAGAGACACTCGGCAAGGCCAGAGCCTCCGATGCCATCCTTCTGGGCGCTGTCGGAGGGTATCAATGGGACAGCCTGGATCGGGAACTTCGACCTGAAAAAGGATTGCTTGGGTTGCGGGCCGGTTTGGATCTGTATGCCAATCTGCGTCCGGCGATTCTCTATTCCCAATTGGCCTCGGCTTCCACGCTTCGTGAGGAAGTGGTAAGTGGGTTGGATCTCATGATCGTACGAGAGCTGACAGGCGGTATCTACTTTGGCCAGCCACGTGGCATTCGGACACTCGAAAACGGTGAGAGAGAAGGGTTCAATACCCTTGTCTATCGTGAATCAGAGATTGAACGTATTGCCCATACGGCCTTTCAGATTGCTTCCAGAAGGGATAAACGTGTTTGTTCGGTAGACAAGGCCAATGTCCTGGAGGTCACGGGTCTATGGCGTGAGGTGATGGAAAAGGTTGCGAGAGAGTATCCGGAAATCGAACTCAGTCATATGTATGTGGACAATGCCTCCATGCAACTGGTTCGTAATCCCAAGCAGTTTGATGTGCTGGTTACGACCAACATGTTTGGCGACATCTTGTCCGATTGTGCCGCAATGCTGACGGGTTCGATCGGGATGTTGCCTTCCGCTTCGCTCAATCGGCAAGGACAGGGGATGTACGAACCCATACATGGCTCGGCACCGGATATTGCCGGAAAGGGGATTGCCAATCCCATGGCCACGATATTGTCCGTCAGCATGATGATGCGCTATTCACTGGATAGCCCGGAGATAGCAGACCAGATAGATGCCGCGGTTGGGCGAGTGCTGGATGCGGGTTATCGTACTGCCGATATCTACACTGATGGGATGAAACAGGTTGGAACCTCAGAGATGGGGGATGCCATGATTGCAGTACTGAATGGAGAGGAGATTTGAGATAATGTCAAAGCAATTTGATGTGGCAGTGGTGGGTGCTACAGGGGCTGTTGGGGCAACCATGATCAAGATTCTGGAAGAGAGACAGTTTCCAGTGCGGCATCTCTACCCACTGGCAAGTGCCAGATCTGCAGGAAAGTCTGTACAGTTCAGGGGTGAGTCTATTGTCATCCAGGATTTGGCTGAATTTGATTTCTCCCGGACTCAAATCGGGTTGTTCTCGGCTGGGGGCAGCGTTTCACGAGAGTTTGCTCTCAAGGCAGGTCAGGCTGGCTGTATCGTGATTGACAATACCTCGGAGTTTCGGTATCGGGATGATATCCCACTGGTTGTACCAGAAGTCAATGCCCATGCAATCTCTGAATACAAGAATCACAATATCATCGCCAATCCGAATTGTTCTACGATCCAGATGCTGGTGGCGCTGAAGCCAATCCATGATGTGGCTGATATCTCAAGAATCAATGTCTGTACCTATCAGGCCGTTTCCGGTAGTGGTAAAAGGGCTATCGAAGAGCTCTATGAGCAATGCAAGGTCATTCTGGATGGTGAACAACCTGTCCCTGAAGTATACCCAAAGCCAATCGCCTTTAATGTATTGCCACACATCGATACCTTTCAGGAGAATGGATATACCCGCGAAGAGATGAAGATGGTA
>RFGN01000141.1 GCA_003696645.1 Gammaproteobacteria bacterium
CCTGCAAACATTCTTTTCAATCGCATTGCGGGCAAACGGTGCGCTAGCCAGGCTCCTATGGGAGCCATCAGGACACTGGCAAGAGTCACCCACATCACCGCCACCCCATATACATAGCCCACTTGACCATCCAGACTGGGCTGCCCCGGATTGGCCAAACCATAACCTATCGTTCCACAAAGCGCCAACGGCAATCCCACCGCCGATGAAGTTCCGATAGCCTGCCTGAGCGGCACACGGCACCAGAGCAGAAAGGGAACCGTCAATGTTCCTCCTCCTATCGCCACCCAGGAAGAAAAACCGCCAATGAATGCCCCTACGCCCGACAGCATCCACACTCCTGGCAATTCACGCATAGCCCTGGGTTGATGATCGCGCCAAAGATGTATCGACACCCCCAGCACATAAAGCATGAAGATGATGGCCAGGAATATCGAAGCCATCCTGACTGCCAGAACAACCCCGATGATTGTCCCCATCAGGACTCCAGGAAGCATACGCAAAAAAATTTCCCAGCGCACCCCGCCCCTGCGATGATGCGACCAGACACTGGCCAATGCTGTAGGCACAATGGCGGCCATGGAAGTGCCCAGAGCAATATGCACAATCTCGGTCGCCGCCACACCCGCTTTTTCAAGCAGTATCGTCAGGACAGGGACCATGATGGCGCCTCCCCCTATTCCGAACAGTCCCGCCAGCAATCCGGCTGTCATGCCCAGCATCATATACCATGGCCAATCGGCGATCAGCAGCATCTGATTCCCCCTGTTCGATTCGGTCGCAAAATAATCCTCTTTTCTCTTTTCGTTCTGCCGTCTGAGTGGTCATGTACTTGACTTCATGGTCCGTTTGCGGCAAAATCCACTAAAAAAGTCGGTGAATACAATCTTGCCGGCATCATAATAAGAACAAGACAGAATAACGATAATATGACACCTCAGGAAGAGCGCATCCGCAAGGCCTATCTATGCTACACCGTCATGACCACTGTAGCGATTGCCGCCTGTCTATTCTATTACCTGCCAATGAACGCCTACACCCAACAAACTATCGGGCTTACCTTTGGCGTACCTGCAACACTGGCCCTGCTGGCCTTTGGACTACTGGCCCTGACGCTTTCTCTGCTTTCCTGGAGGCATCAGCATCTGCGCACCATGTTTCTGGCGACCTTGTCACTGCTGGAGCTGTTTATCCTGAATGAACAGTCGGATTTCGTCCCGCCCGCCATCCTGTCTTTCTGGCTGGCCTGGGTCCTGTCATTACTGACCTATTATTCGGTCAAGTGGTGGTTTTCCCACCTGAGACAACGCTGTCCTGCTTCCAGATAAACACCATCTTCTCACGCCTGCATCAGCCTTGGCCAGCGATCATGTACCGCATCGGCCATCTCCGGCGTGATCGTCACGACATAGACTCGTTGTTCATGGCCCTCACGCGCCACAAGTCCCTGAATCCATTGTCCCTGTGACAGGTCATACCAGTGACTGCGCCCCTCCATATCCTTTTCCATAAAGGACAGGATATCCAGCTTGACCGGTACTGGGAACCAGCGTTCCCATCGGCCTGCACGAATCGATTCCAGACGTGCCCAGCCTCCCAATGGCAGTCGACCCGGCTGCCCCTTGCGCCGACCCCACGGAAGCAATTCACTGGTATGCTGACGCGTTCTGACCGGAAGACAGGCCGCGGGGTTGGGGAAATAGACTCGCACCTCCTGCCCCTGATGCTGATAATAGACTCCACCACACATGGTTACAGAGTCTGCCGATGTCCGAACGGTTTCCAGGCCGGGGCAATCACATTGGGCATACTGGAACGTTTCAACAGGCGTGCCGGAGCGACTGTCAGTTCCCCATAACGTCGATTGACCCGATCCACTCCGCGATTCAGCTGCACCCGCCTACGATCCACAGATGCAAACAGGTCCGGCTGTCGACTCTGCAAGCAGGGCTGTAGTGCCGTGACCTGGACCTGGGAGACGCCTTGTCCATGCCAACACTCGGCCAAAAAGGTTCGGCATAATGTAAAAATCTCTTTGCCGTCACTGGTGGGAAGTGCGCAGTGCCGCTTCTGTTTCAACCAGCCCCGACGGCTACGCAGGGCGATAAAGAAACACGCCGACTGCAGCCCATGACGACGCAACCGTGCCGCCACCTTCTCGCTCATATGCTGCAGAAACATCAGAACCACCCGTCTGTCCCGAGTATTGGGCGGCATGACCTTGCCGTGTCCGATCGATTTCGGCGCGTCAACACGATTGGAGACCTTGTCGGGATCAAGCCCCTGACACATATACCACAGACGCCGCCCCGGATTGCCAAACCGTGAGGCCAGCGCACTGATCGGCAATCGTCGCATCTCCCCACAGAGCCGCACTCCCCGCGCCGCCAGAAAATTGCCGATTCCAGTCGAGATACCGCACAACTCAGTGACCGGAACCCGGCTCAGGGCCTCTGCCGCCTGCCAGGGTGGAATGATGGTCAGACCATCCGGTTTCTGCCGCTTGGCGGCATACTTGGCCGTGGTCTTGTCTCCACTGATACCCACCGAACACAACAGGCCAGAGGCCTTCAAAACTGTCTGCTTGATGCGTTGACCGATGGCCTCGGCATCGCCCCATAACCTCTGGCAGTGGGTCATGTCCAGAAAGGCCTCGTCCACCGAAAAGATCTCCATATCGGGGGTCAGGGACTGAAGGCCCTGCATGATGGCAGTCGATACCTGCGCATAACGGTGTGGATGGGCCGGGCACTGGATCAGATCCGAACACAGTCTACGTGCCTGTATCAGCCGCATTCCGGTATGAATACCAAAGGACCGTGCCTCATAGGAACAGGTAATGATGCAGGTACCCTGCTCGCCATTGGTGATCGCCAACGGACGACCGCGCCACTCTGGATGATCACGCTGCTCGATTGCAGCAAAAAAGGCATTCATATCCACCAGGGCAATCATGCGGGGCCAGTACCGGAAAGCAGACATTGGGGGATTACCTGTTCAACAAATATGTTCTCATTATGTTCTCATATTATACCACTCTGGCAGAAAAGAACACAACAATGGGTGCTCTGATGGCCGAAATCCATGAAGAGTGGCAAGGCCGGCGGTGCTTGGTGAGCATGAGCGAGTTTCATGAATGGCGGCAGGTTCAGAAGCCCTCCAGCATGGAAAAAGAAAAGGTGGTCACCATTGACCACTAAAC
>RFGN01000142.1 GCA_003696645.1 Gammaproteobacteria bacterium
CGCGGGCACGGATACCATCCTGTTTACACTTTCTCGTGCGGTGGCTTCTTCGGAGACGGTCACGCTCGACTACACGCAGCCGGGAGACGGGTGGCAGGATCTTTCCGGAAACGACCTGAATAACATAGCAGGGTTTGGAGTTTCTTTTGCAGGCTCCATCACGCTGTCTTCGGCCCAAGGCACCTCTGTATCCACGGAGTCTGTTGTTCTAGATGTTACAACTACAGACCGTCACGGAAAACTTTACTGGGTCATCTATCCTTCTTCGGAACCCACACCTACTGCTCAAGAAATCAAAAATGGACAGAAGAGTGGTGGAAGTCCGGCCACAGACGGCGGTTTTGTTTTTCACGGACGCAAAAACAAGATTAGTCTGTTTGTCGGTGGCCTAGAGCCCGGTAGCTCTTACAAGGCTGCTTTTGTCCAGGAAGGCCTGTATGGCTCTGAGTCTAATGTAACGGAAACTCCTGTTTTTTCAACACCGTCAAGGCCTGGTTATTTAGTAGACGATACTTCTCCCGCCGGGGCTTTTGCAACCCACCGTCTCTCCAGCACATATGTAGGTCCAGCACTTCGTGTGGCACGCGAAGACATTATTGAGAACGTAGACACTCTGGCATCAACCTTTACCCTTACAGGAACAGAAGCCGCGTCCGTACTGTTGCCGGGAGAAACCCTGGAGGTCGTCGGTTCTACATCGAACGACGGGGCTTATACGATTTCAAGTGTGTCTGTGTCTGGCCAATCGACAGTAGTGACTGTCGCGGAGAGTATACCGTCTTCTACGGCTGATGGTAACGCTTATGTGCAGAGAAACATTAACTTTGTAGGAGATGAGTTAGACACGGATGCCATTCAAACTTTTTGTGCCGGGGCACAGGGACGTGTGTCTACATTGTACTCGCAGACAGGAGGGCCGGATCTTGTAGCAAGCGTTCTCCACAACGCCCCGTATATTTTCAGGAGAGGCTACATAGAAAAAGACACGTACGGAAAGCCGGTCTTATACTTCCGCGGAAATGCTTCTATGTCCGCATCAGGTCTCTCTCAGGTAGATTCCCAATCAATTACGGTTGTCGCTGGTGTATGGAACGGATTTCCGCATCAAAACAACACTCTCTTTAAGATTGCAGGGATTAAATTAGCGTCTGGAACGTCAATGTCTTTGCGATTGGCCGTAGACAACGCAGTCACTTCTTCTGTGCCCTTGTCTATAGAACGCCCAACACATGTGATAGTGCGAGGGAATGGTACGACAGTAGATTTGTATCGAAACCGATCTTTAGATCATTCTAAAACTCAGGTTGGGTATACAGGTACTAGCCTATCAATGTCGGGTTCGTCATGTAACCATCGACTCTCCTACTTGTGTTATTACACCTCAGCTTTGACGGGGGCATCTTTCGATGCCATGTACGAAAGACTCAATGCTATCTGGTACTACGGTCCGAAGCAGGACATGACGAGCCCACACCCATCTTGGGGTATATCATACCGGGAGTCTCACGAGCTGTACAATTATCTTAATCGTCTTAGCGTCACAGACGTAGACTTTACTCCGGCTCCGGTTACGTGGGATGGTGGTGGCGACTGGACAGGTCGTGAAGACGAGCTGGCAGAGCTTCACGTTTTGTGGGACTCTTCTCACATCCTCGCTCAGGAAGACATCATGAGCGAGAGTCGGTGGTACGTGGCTGATGACGGAGGTCCTTCTACCACCACCAACCATACTGTTCTTCGAGAGTGTACTATCTCTTCGACCGCCCCTGATACTCCAGGCGACGGGATTCTCCAAGTTGTTGACGACGGGATAAACTACAAGGAGTGCTTTATCACGTTCGATATAGCATCTCTCGTTGCCGATCCTGCAAAGTCCATTCTGACCACGTACCTGCTCTCAGAGGACTCGGCGGATACTGGTAAGCTAGTGGTTGGAATCGACTTCTATTACGATCTGAACTTCGATCCTGCAACAGCGACGTGGAATAATCCGCCAGTAGCCCCGAAACTAGGATATAACGCATACACACAGGGAATCTCTTTTGTTTACGGGCAGACAGAGGCCGAGCTTGAGGATATTACCACAGAGCTTGTGAAGGCACATCGTGCAGGGTATAGTACAGTGACGCTTCACATGTGGGCAGCTTCCGGCTCAAACCGTGAAATTGCCCTTCATACCACAACCGATCCGAATCCTCCCACACTTGTGACGACATATCGGGCAGGTATTCTGGCTACCGGAGATATTCTTATTCCTCATTTTCGCCCGGATGGAAGTCATGCTTATGGACTTGGGACCGCTGGAGCTCACCTGTATGGAATCAGTCTTCCAAACTCAGACGGATCAGAAGGCAACCCCTATTATCTTTTTCCGGCAATGGGGCACCGAGCCCTTGTTCAGGGCGCTCTTCGCCAGGCCATACATTGGTATAACGGCGTAGACAATGACCAGTACTCGGCACAGCAGGAGATAGGGATGAAGCTGATTCGCACCACGGCTTTGATCTACTACTACTGCAAAGAGCTTCTTACGCCCGAAGAGCAAGAGGCCTACATTGAGGGAATGCGAGCTTTGCTCTGTGGATATATTGTAAAAGATCCTTCTAATCTGTGCAATATGGGAATGAGCGGCATAGAGGGTGCTGCTTGGGCTTATAAGGCTGTGCCAGACAAAGCTTTTAGAGAACTCTGTGTTCGAGCCATTAAACGCTTCCTGTTTGGCGATGACTACGGAGACTTCTCGACAATGGAAGACGTCTATGGCAAACGCGGCTGCTTCTTCTCTGCCGGCTATGTTGCTGAAGGAAACGGTCCTGATCCGAACTATGGTGGTTACTCGCTGGCCCACATGGGTGCCGTAAAGACATTGGTTCCAGAAGAACCCGACATGAACTTTGCGGTTCAGGCAGTTGATCGCATGAGTAAGTTGAAGGTCCATGCCATCGTTCCACAGCCCGATGGGACGGGCGACTATTCTCTTGGTGCAGGTTATGCTTATCGAACTTCGGCCGGGTTCGATTCTGATCTGGGAACAGGTCCGTGGAGAGGTCCCGCACTGGCTTTTCAGTCAGATTGGGCAAAACCTCTGTATACCCCGTCTGATATCGCCACTATGACAAGCAATATCAACGGATACATTTCGGATCTAAACTCCAAAGCCCATGAGAGTGCCGCAGAGGGGATTACAGGATATGCGGGTTCCTTTACTCCTCTGAAACCCATTACGTACGGGGTAAACTCTTTCTGGCCTAGCGATGTGCCTATGGCAATTCCCGCTAGCGTCGGGTGGTATACTACACTCAAGTCTCTGTACGATGCAGGAGATCCAGTTTACAACTTACCACACAGCTACAATCACAATCAGGCAATTGGTTACCCCGGAGAAGTTGCAGGGCCGGAGTTCTGGAGTTACTCGGCTCTTGATTCAAACGGACAACGCTACTCGTTTTTCGTAGAGGCTCTCCACAGACCTTTTGATGGAAACATTCCCAAACCTCGCTTTCAGGGGTGGTCTGGCGGTAAGCTTGAGGGCTTCTGGACTCCAAATACGGGTGTCATCATTGAAACGCGACACAATAAGGGTGGAGGTCAGGGAAGCGGAGACCCCTCGTATGAGTCCACACGCAGATGGGCTGTTGCGGACCTGTGGGCTGCCTGCCAGCCCCTCGCCTATGCCAGATATACAGCTGTGTCCGTATCCGGCAACGAGGTGCGCATATCGGGTAACTATGCATCTCTGTTCAAGTCGGGCACCGGAGTCTGGCTGTCGCAGTCAAATACGAACAGCCTCGGGACCAAGACCGTTGACACGGCTTCTTATGACAGCGTTTCTGATGAAACGGTACTCACGTTTTCGAGTCTTCCGGCAAATTTTGCGGTTGGAGACTACGTTATCTGGGGTATCAGCCCGCTGTTTTCCGCCAAGGAGGATCAGACTGTGTCATTCAACATTGACGCCCCGACACCTTCCGTCACGGTGACCTCTCGGATAGGTCCCTCTTATGCAAGCGGGGCGGTGTTGGCCGGTGATTCTGAAGTTACGGGTCTTGTTACGGTCGCAAACACGTTCGAAGCTGTCCAAGACGGGATCAGAATCACACATCAATGGGATGCAGATGCTACGGCACAGGCCAATGACTACATTCCCGCTCTTGATGCCGTCATTCCTGTTCTCGTCAATGATCCGGGTTGGGGAACGACGCTTAATGATGATGCCACCATTGAGTTCGATGATGGTGGATGGGCATTTGCAACAACGACTGCAGTAACGACTCAGTACATTCGTATTGGGCGAAACGGATCCTATGTTTATGTAATTCTTGATCAGCCGAGGCAGGTGCGTCTATCGGACGCTGAATGGGTGAACACCTATCAGGGAAACCAACGGTATCGTAATATTCTGGTCAATATGCACCCGAGCCCCGGAACGCCGGTTCTGTTTCCTGCAACAAGTACGGTGACGTACACCATAAGTACCGTTGATACTACGGGCGTGACTGGTACAGCCATGTCTGTTCAGCTAGAGGATCCACTGTCCGGTGTCATTCTCCCCGTGGGCGAGGTGTCTGCTGCTCATTGGTTAGTCCAGGGGGGTGTTCCTCCATACACACACCGTCTCATGGTTTCTACAGACGGGGGGAGCACCTATACGGAGCTTCCTTTGCACACGATACGTGAAATATCTCCGGGAGAGTTTGAAGGGTTTGGTGATTCGTGGCCGTCAAACCTCACTAGTCTGTACATTGAGGTTACAGATTCAAACGGGCAGGTAAAAACTACAGTATCGTCAAGCGTTTCCTCGGCCACACCTACGATTGTCTTGCATGATACCTTCACGGGTGCGAATGGAGAGGACATAACAACACATGTGCCCGATCAGGGTTCCTATACTTTTATGCCGGGCGTAGGCGGCATTGTTTTAAACGGAAACGGGCAGGCGACTTACATGTCTGGCTCATCAAGTCGCCTTATGCTGGATACGGGTACGTATTATGTGGTGGTCGATACAAAAGTCCGCCGAGGACTCGATGGGGACAATGCAATTAGTAATATGCCACGCGCACTAATTAGAAGTCGAGAAAGTAATTCTGGTGTGGGAATTCGCCCGTTTCATTACGGTTCTGATATTATCCTCTCTCAGTATCAAGGAAACAGTGTGACTGTCCCTGTATCTTCTTCTTATGTGAGAGGAGATTGGCAACGCTCAAGAACATATTCTACTTTAGATTATGTGGTTACAGTACTTTACGACGACATGGACAATGTAATTGGATATGCAGCCATGTGGACTCTAAGCGGACCTCATTATGGGAATGATAGAAAGAATTTCGGAGTAGACTTAGAGAAGTTCTCTAATGAAGTAGATACACTTACTATTTATACCTTTGGTTAATTTAGGATGTTTGTCGGAATCAACGTACATATAAGAGGTAACAGCCCTGACATTCAGGTCTTTTCCGACATCCTCGGGTAACTCATGTCGGGATTTCCCCCCGAGCGCAAGCTGAGGGGAGTTGGCAGAAAGCACGAATCTACAGCACACCGGATTACGTGGTTGCCACATACTACGACGAAAATGACACAGCAATTGGATACAACGCACTGTGGGTTATTCATTCGGAACACACAGGAAATGATCGGTACCGTGCGGGTCTGAATATGAAAAGAGAAAGAAATCAGGCAGACGAGCTCAAAGTATACACGTTTGGATGATCTGTGGCAGGAAAAAGTAACGGATCTTCTCGGAACACGGCTGTTTGTCGCCTGTCACTTTGATATGGCGACGGTTGGAGCAACCGGAAGTAACGACAAAAACCCTGCTGTAGCATGTGATTGGGGTGCGGCTTATGCGGACAACATCAAAGCCTGGACAGTGTGCTGAGCCGCCCGATTCGATCGGCGCATAATGTAGGTGGGGGCCGACATTCCGGCCCTGTGTTTGCTAGCGTTTGTATCAGACCCGCCTGGATACCC
>RFGN01000018.1 GCA_003696645.1 Gammaproteobacteria bacterium
ATCCTCTTTTCAAGATCAGAGCATTCCCGTCTGCAGACGGGCTGCCTGGGACATCATGTCCTGATTCCAGGGAGGATCAAAGACCAGTTCAACATGGACATCGGTGACATTTTTGACGGAGAGCAGCTTGTTTCGAGCATCCTCGACCAGAAACGGCCCCATCCCGCATCCCGGTGCGGTCAATGTCATCTTGACATGCACATGATTGGTGCGGTTCTCTTCATCATGATCTACACGGCATTCGTATACCAGCCCCAGATCAACGATATTGATCGGGATTTCGGGGTCATAGCAGGTTCTGAGTTGCTCCCACAATGCCTCCTCTTCAACCGGTCCTTCGGCTATCCTTGGCTGATCAATGGCCTCTTTCTTTTCGTATCCAAGGGCATCGGCATCCTTTTCTGCGATGCGGGCCAGATTGCCATCAATATTGACAGTATAACTTCCGCCAAGAGATTGAGTAATCATCACCTGAGTACCTTTTTTCAAGGTAATCGGTTCACCAACCGGGATCAGCACTGCGTCACAATCCCGGTTGAGGGTAATCATGCCACTGGAAGAGACTTGGGAATTCATCATGACGATATCTGCTTATGTATCTATTCTGTCCTGGCCACTTCATCCTTGTCATGCAGGGCGGTTTCCAGCGTATGCCAGCAAAGGGTGGCACATTTTACCCGTGCCGGAAATTCACGCACCCCAGCCAGGGCTGCCAGCTTTCCAAGAGAATCACTGTCTATCTCTGATCCGACCTCTGAAGTTGCCATGTGGGTAAATTCAGTAAACAATTTTTCGGCCTCCTTGCGGGTTTTACCCTTGAGCATCTGCGTCATCAACGAGGCCGAAGCCACCGATATTGCACAACCACTTCCCTGAAAACTGACATCCTCGATTCGTTCATCCTGATCCAGTTTCAGGTACAGGGTCAGTTGATCTCCGCACAGCGGGTTGTATCCCTCGGCCTGATGGTTCGCATCATCCATCTTGCGAAAATTTCGTGGGGAGCGATTATGATCCACGATGATTTCCTGATAAAGATCCTCCAGTCCTAGCATCCGAATACCTTTTTTGCCTCTGCCAGTGCATCAAACATCTGGTCGATTTCAGAACGGGTATTATAGACGGCAAATGAGGCTCTGGCCGTCGCCGGAACCCCAAAAAACTGCATGACCGGCATGGCACAATGATGACCGGCACGGATCGCAACACCCTGTCGGTCCAGAATCGTTCCAAGATCATGGGGATGCACGCCCTGCAACTCGAAGGACAGGACAGTTGCCTTGTCGACAGCCGTACCGATCAGCCGCATGCCTTCAAAATCTTCCGCTCGCCCTGTCGCATAAGCCAGCAAGGATTGTTCATGAGCCGCCATCGCATCAATATCCGTCTGCCTGATAAAATCGATTGCTGCCCCAAAGCCGATGACATCGGCAATATTGGGCGTACCGGCCTCGAACTTGTAAGGCAGTTCGTTATAGGTGGTTTTCTCGAACGTGACCATGCGAATCATGTCTCCTCCGCCCTGATAGGGTGGCATGTCTTCCAGGATCGATTCCTTGGCATACAGAAAACCAATGCCGGTAGGTCCGTACATCTTGTGTGCGGAAGTAACATAAAAGTCGACATCCATCTGCTGAACATCGACATTCAGATGGGCCAGGGCCTGCGCCCCGTCCACCAACACCTTGGCACCAACTGCATGCGCCTTTTTGATGATGATTTCTACCGGATTGATCGTACCCAGGGCATTGGAAAGATGCACCACACCGACCAGACGGGTCTTTTGGCTGAGCAGATCGTCCAGGCACTCAAGCTGCAATTCGCCCTGCTCGTTCATGGGAATGATCTTCAATACGGCGCCTGTGCGTTCACACAACATCTGCCAGGGAACAATATTGGAATGGTGCTCCATATGAGAGATGAGTATCTCGTCACCCTCATCAATATTCTGTTGTCCCCAGCTGCTGGCCACCAGATTGATCGCCTCGGTCGTTCCTCGGGTAAAGATGATCTCGCGGGTCGATGCAGCATTCACGAATTGACAAAGCTTCTTACGTGTATTTTCATAGTCTGCCGTGGCCCGCTCGGACAGGGCATGAACCCCTCGATGAACATTGGCATTGTCACGGGTATAGTAATGTGTCAGCGATTCAATGACAGAGGCAGGTTTCTGGGTGGTCGCGGCATTGTCCAGATAGGCCAGCGGCATACCATGAACCTTCTGATCAAGGATTGGAAACTGCTTCCTGATTCTGTTGATGTCAAGAGTCTTTTCTTGCTGTGACGGGGTTTTGATCTGTACGTTTGTTTTCATGACAGGGCTGCATCCTTCAGTATTTCACTCCTGGGGAGTCGTGCAATGATCATCGGTTCGATCTTGCGACGCAATTCAGGCAGCTCGATCCTGACCAGCACATCCTCGAGAAAGGCAAAGATCAGAAGGATACGAGCCGTTTCACTGTCAATTCCGCGAGACTGCAGATAAAAAAGCCTGTCTTCGTCAATCTGTCCAACCGTGGCACCATGACTGCACTTGACATCATCGGCATAGATCTCCAGTTCGGGTTTGGTGTCCATTTCCGCCCTGGAGGACAACAGAAGGTTCTTGTTGGATTGACTGGCATCGGTCTTGTCTGCCCCGGCATGGACCACAACACGGCCATTGAATACCCCTCGGGCCGCATCATCCAGAACGCCGCGATACAGTTCATCACTGCGACCCTGCGGATGACGATGTTCGACACAGGTATGGTGATCCAGATATTGTCGCTTGTGACCGACGAAGACTCCATCGAAAATGGTTTCACAACCAGTTTCATTCTGGTCGACATGAATATCCACCTTGCCAAGACGAGACCCCAGTGCGGCAGAAAAGGACTTGTACGAGCTGTCTCGTGCCTGTTTCACATTGATACGCGAGATATGATGGCTCTGAAGGTTCTCATTCTGGATACGATAATGTCGACAACGGCTGTTCTGGTCCAGATCGATCCGGGTAACGACATTGTTGAGTACTGTCCCCTCACCTTGTGGGAAATATTCCACCAGATCCACTTCACTCCCTTTTCCAACACGAACAAGATGACGATAATGACAAGAGGTTGAATCGGCCTGTTCGGTCGTCAATGTTGTAATACATACGGGATGCTCCAGCTTGCAACCCGCCGCCACCTCGATGAGACATCCCGAAGTCGCAAAGGCAGCATTGAGAGCATCAAAGGCATCCCCCCTGTCCGGCACATGGTCGTGCGACAGGGAGACAAGATCGCCCATTTTTTCTGTATCAAGGATTTCATCGTTCAACACATGGATAGTGATCCCGCTACCCGCCTCCGGCAAGACAGAATGGCCTGTATCAAGGATACCATCCACAAACACCAGTTGAGCCGACGCCTTTTCCATCAACAAGACTGGTTCCACAGAAGGAATCATCCTGTTCGGGACAAAAGGACGCAGAGGATGACCGAGAAGTGCTGTCAGGTTGGTATATCGCCAATCTTCATGATGTCGATCCGGAAAACCATTTTTTGTCAACACCTGTATCGCCGCCTGACGAGCAGCCTGCAAGGAGGATTGATTTCCTCCTGGCAGGGATCCTGACAACTCGGCGAATTGCTGCCGATAGAAATCTATCGCCGTGTTCATCAGGCAGCCTGACCCGTTTGTTGCAGAAAGGAATAGCCTTTTTCTTCAAGTTCCAGCGCCAGGCTTTTATCGCCTGATCGCTGTATCCTGCCGTCTGCCAGCACATGGACACGATCAGGCTGTACATGGTCGAGCAGCCGTTGATAATGTGTCACCATGACGATGGCGCGCTCCTGTGAACGCAGTCTGTTTATGCCATCTGAAACGATCTTGAGGGCGTCGATATCCAGACCTGAGTCGGTTTCATCGAGAAGTGCCAGCTTCGGTTCCAGTACGGCCATCTGAAAGATCTCGTTGCGTTTTTTCTCGCCACCGGAAAAACCTTCATTGACGGCACGATTCATGAAAGATTCATCCATCTTCAACCAATGCATGCGTTCCTTGACAAAGGCCATGAAATCCATTGCATCAAGTTCATCTTGCCCATGATGTTTGCGAATGGCATTCAGGCCAGCCTTGAGAAAATACAGATTATTGACACCCGGGATCTCAACCGGATACTGAAATGCCAGAAACAACCCTTCCCAGGCTCGCTCTTCAGGCGACATCTCCAGCAGATTCTTGCCATCAAATTCAACCCGTCCCTCGGTGACCTCATAGCCAGGACGCCCCGCGAGGACATTGGAGAGGGTACTCTTGCCGGAGCCATTCGGACCCATGATGGCATGAACCTCTCCGGCGCGAACATGCAGGTCGATACCCTTGAGTATGGCCTTACCGTCTACCGAAGCATGCAGATTTTCGATTTTTAACATATGAATTCCTTTCTTAGCCAACAGCCCCTTCAAGGCTGACTGATAACAGATTGCCTGCCTCGACAGCAAATTCCATGGGCAATTCCTTGAACACTTCCTTGCAGAATCCGTTGACGATCATGCTGACCGCGTCCTCTTCTCCGATTCCGCGTTGCAGGCAGTAAAACAGTTGATCCTCACTGATCTTTGAGGTGGTGGCTTCGTGTTCCACCGTGGCATCAGAATTGGCGACCTCCATATAAGGGAAGGTATGCGCCCCGCAGCGATCACCGATAAGCAGGGAATCACACTGGGTATAGTTTCTTGCATGACTCGCTGTGGGCAATACCTTGACCAGACCTCGATAGGCATTCTGACCTCGACCGGCAGAGATCCCCTTGGAGACAATTGTACTGCTTGTATTTTTACCGATGTGTATCATCTTGGTGCCGGTATCGGCCTGTTGACAATTGTTTGTCAGTGCTACGGAATAGAATTCACCCACCGAATCATCTCCCTTGAGGATACAACTGGGATATTTCCAGGTAATGGCCGAACCGGTTTCGACCTGGGTCCAGGAGATACGAGAACGTGCGCCACGACAATCTCCTCGCTTGGTGACAAAATTATAGATCCCGCCACGCCCTTCTTCATCGCCAGGATACCAGTTCTGTACGGTGGAATACTTGATCTGGGCATCTTCAAGCGCTATCAGCTCTACCACTGCAGCATGAAGCTGATTTTCATCCCGCATCGGTGCGGTGCATCCTTCCAGATAACTGACATAGCTGCCCTCATCCGCAATGATCAGGGTTCTCTCGAACTGTCCTGTATTGGCGGCATTGATACGAAAATAGGTGGACAGTTCCATTGGGCAACGAACCCCCTTGGGGATATAGACAAAAGACCCATCACTGAAGACCGCAGAGTTCAGCGCTGCAAAGAAATTGTCACGGGTCGGTACCACGGTGCCGAGATATTGTTGAACAAGTTCAGGGTAATTCTGGACAGCTTCGGAAAACGGGCAGAAGATGACTCCTGCCTCTGACAGTTTTTCCTTGAAGGTAGTAGCTACCGAGACACTGTCGAATACCGCATCAACAGCCACCCCTGCCAATTTGGCACGTTCATGAAGAGGAATGCCCAGTTTGTCATAGGTCTCCAGAAGTTTCGGATCAACCTCATCCAAACTTTTTGGGCGGTCCTTGTCGGATTTTGGTGCTGCATAGTAGGAGATTGACTGATAATCGACAGGGGTATAGTGAACGTGTGCCCATTTTGGCTCGTCCAGAGTCTGCCAGTACCGAAAGGCCTCCAGTCGCCATTCCAGCATGAATTCCGGTTCCTGTTTCTTCGCCGAAATCTGACGGATGATATCCTCGTTCAGCCCGACAGGAATGGTATCCTGCTCGATATCCGTGACAAAACCATGCTGATATTCTCGCCGAACAAGCTGCTCGACTTCCCTGGTTGCATCTACCATTTATGTCTCAAAGGTTGAAAAGAAAAAAGAAATCAGGCAAACGCCTTGGTCAGCTGGTGTTTTTCGCTGTCCTCGAGCAGATGCGAAAGACGAATACCGCTCAGATAAGCATTCACCTGCCGGCTCAATTGGTGCCACAATCTGCGGGATTCTCCACCCGGCCCTTCCTGCTTGTCAAGCAAACGGCTGTGTGCAGTGGTCTTTTCCTCTTCATTGACTGCCTGCAGAATGTCGGCCACCGATATATCCTTGGGATGACGCGCCAGACGATATCCTCCGCCAGGGCCTCTCGCCCCTTCGACCAGTTTGCTCTGGCGCAGCTTTGAAAATAATTGTTCCAGGTAGGACAGGGAAATCCCCTGAGCCACAGAGATTTGCATCAAGGTCACTGGTGTCCTTGAGTCATTCAAACCCAATTGCAACATGGCGGTAATGGCATAGCGGCCTTTTGTTGAAATCTTCATAATAAATAATGTTTCCGATTTGACAGGCTTGTATCTAAAATATCACAATTTGTGAGGAATATAGAATACCTGAGCGTTTTAGTCAAGTATTTTAATGGGTGCCTTCATTGCTATGCTGTCGGTGATCTTATATAATCCTGCGCGTGCTGCCGGAGTGGTGAAATTGGTAGACACGAGGGACTCAAAATCCCTTGCCAGCGATGGCGTGTCGGTTCGAGTCCGACCTCCGGTACCAGTCAGCCTGTCAGTGGATGGTGACACGATCCTGCTGCGAGCTTCTACCAGAAGATAACCGTTTTTCCAGCCTGGATAGCAACCTTGATCACAGTACTTTACGGGATCCCCAACTGCCAGACCGTCAAGAAGGCCAGAGACTGGCTGACGACGCATCAGATCGATTACATCTTTCACGATTTCCGCAAGAACGGACTGGACGACTCGCTTTTGAAACAATGGACGAGCATGGTTTCCTGGGACATGCTTTTGAATCGGCGTGGCCTGACCTGGAGAAAACTTGCTCCGGAAGAAAGAGACAATATCAATGAAAATCGAGCCATTCTTCTGATGCATCGTCACCCCACCCTGATCAAACGCCCGATTTTGTCTTATAACAATCATATCAAGGTCGGTTTCTCTCCAGAACACTATCAACAACTCTTTGACGGATCATGAGCAAATCCGGCATGGCACCCATCCTGTTCCTTCTTGTACTCTGCTTCGATTATTTGACAACCCCTGTCGTACAGGCCGACAGCCTTCCTGAACATCATCGACATGAAAAGGGCCAATGTCTCAAGTGTCACAAACAGGAAGACATCCAACAATTGGCGACAGCAGATCAGGGGTGCCTGCGTTGCCATGGAATAAAAACGGTTTCAGCACTCATGCTGGCATCCAGCTCACCTTCCGTAGACCCAGGAGAGTCCGAACTGTCAAAATTTGCCCCTGAAAAACCCATCAGACCCGAAGACGGCATGCGTTTTCCACAATACAATGCCAAATCTCGTCTGGGTGATGCCCCCAACAAGATGGTCCTTATCCCTGCCGGTCCCTTCATCCGGGGGACCAATGACCGATTACCGGATGAGGGTCCACAACACACCCTGTCATTGCCTGATTATCTGATCGATATCTTTGAAGTGACCAACCTGCAATACAAACGGTTTATCGATGAAACAGGAAGGCGATCTCCAGATCATTTTCGCAACCGCACCTATCCTGCCGGCAAGGCCGACCATCCCGTCACTTATGTCACCTGGAAGGATGCACACGATTATTGTCAATGGGCAGGGAAACGGCTACCCACAGATGCCGAATGGGAAAAGGCCGCACGGGGGACAGATGGTCGTATCTTTCCTTGGGGGAATGATTTCAGTGTTCTGAAGGCCAATACTCCGGTACGCTGGCAAGCCCTGAAGACAGAAGGGGATACCACTCCAGTCGGCAGCTTCGAAGAAGGGGTCAGCCCCTACGGGCTCTATGACATGACCGGCAATGTCTGGGAATGGACGGCCTCGTGGTATCAGCCCTATCCCGGCAACACGACACCTTCCGAGAATTATGGCAAACGCTACAAGACCCTGAAAGGTGGCTCATGGTTTGATTGCTCTTTTTACAAATGTGGACTTTCTGCCCCACTATATAACCGGTCCTTTTTCTCAGTGCGTACCAAGAATGATACCTTCGGTTTCCGCTGCGCCAAGGATGCTCCCTTATCGTCACATCCCTGAACATTGTCATGAAAATGCACCGTTACATACTTGTCCTGTTCTTCTACCTTTACTCAACAGGCAGTTTTTCAGCTTCCAACACACCCTTTCCATTCCCAAAGGCCGTTTCAGAAATCCCCGCCGATATCGGTTATTGGGATGAAATGCCTATGGTCCTCGTCCCTGCTGGCGAGTTTGTTCTCGGTAGCAACCGTACCGATACAGAGGGCTTGCAGTCCCGTTTTGGTTTTGCACACCCCATCTTTCTTGATGAACACCCCAGACAGGTCGCTTCCCTGCCTGCCTTCTATATCGACCAGTTCGAGGTCACCAACAAACAATTCAAAAGATTCATACTCGAAACGGATCGACTGCTACCATATGAATGGGGTCACAACGGTTATGGTCTGACCATGAAAGAGGCACAGACGATGGATATCAACAGACTTCGCGACATCGCCGCCAACGATTTCAGACTGGACATGGATACCCGCAAGATGTCGCGTAAAGCCCTCATGGATGCCATGCGGAAGGAACAGGTCAAACGTGACCCCTTTCCGGTTACTGGCATATCCTGGCAATATGCCCACGATTATTGTTCATGGGCACATAAACGTTTACCCAGCGAGTGGGAATGGGAGAAAACCGCACGAGGAAAGGATGGTCTGGAATTTCCATGGGGAAATGACTGGAACACCGCCCTGACCAATACCGGAGATGACAGTGACTGGGAAAATGGCATTGCC
>RFGN01000143.1 GCA_003696645.1 Gammaproteobacteria bacterium
ATACATGACATCACCAACCAATTCTGTCATCCACTGACTGCCCAATTCGGGGTGGATATCTGCAGGCAGTGTATCCAACAAGGCAACACTTGCAGACTGACATTTATGCTTGCGCAACACTTCAGCCATGGTTCGAATATTTTTTCTCCAGGCACTGCTGGAAAGCCTGTTGACTCGTCCGCAACCCACCAGCAGAACACTTTTACAGCGAAGTTTTCCCTGATCAGGAACCCACAGGGTTTCACCGATGTCTCCCTTGAACCAATTCTGCTTGAGCAGTTTCCTCAAATATCCACTGTTCTCTGCATCAAAGGCATCAGCCAAAGATCCCATTGACTTTTTGCTGCTATGCACCCCCAAAACAAGACAGTCTGTGGACTGGGTGCCGGGCTTGGCCTGACTGACAGATACCTGCATCTTACCTCCTCTGGTTGACTCAACTGATCATGATTGAACAGCCGTTGAAGTGACAGTAGTTTACAAAATACCGGCGAGGAAAAATAGTCCTGCAAGGGCAATCCTGGCCCAGCAAGACATGAACGAATCAAGAATGATCAGTTATTGATCTGGATATCGAACGTCAATGATGTACCAATTGCTGGTACGCCCCTGAGTCCGTCATGAGTGCTTACAAAGCTATCTGCGGCCAGACCCAGCATGCCCAGCCCGCTGAGATTGAGATAGGGCAGAGATTGTGAGGTATTGCCTGCGCCCTGACCGGTCGAGACAAAAACGGGCGTTGAGGAATCTGCAGATAATCCATCCAACTTTCCATTACTGAGATCTTCGGCCAAGGCAAGAGCCAGTTCAAAACGATTACTGTTTGAAAATTTGGCAAGATTGGCCCTTGTACCATTGATCTGTTCTTCTTCCAGCTGGGCGAATGCAGCAATGAGAGCGGCATATTTCTTCTGTTGAGGATTTGCGCCAGATTGCGGACCGGACGGATCCTGAACATCTGTCGTAACAGGGTTAAAACCCAGATTGACAGTGGCATCCACGATGGCATCCCCGACGGCAGTGTTGAAATCGCTGACAATACCTGTCTTGGCCGCCAGATAGGTTGCATAGCTCCAGGGAGACAAGACGACCAGTCTGGAAGCGTCCAGATCAGCCGCTGTGATAAACCCTACATTTGATCCGATGGATACAGTCTTTCCGGTTGCCTCATCGATATAGTGTCCACCCGAAGATTTGACCAGCACAATACCTTTGACACCAAGCGGGAGCGACCCACTCCACCTGCCATTCGCATCGGTTAAAAACGGTCCGGCAATATGTGCGCCGAGATTGCCATTGAGATTGTTCGGAAGATAGATATCGATTTCGGCCTGTCTCACAGGGCCTTTCATGAGCACCCCGGATACCAGATTTGTACTGCTGCTACCGACAACCCCACCCAACTGTCCGGAAGAAGCGGTACTGCTACCATCACTCAGACAGCCGCTCAACAGGGTAACCAATGTGATTCCCGTCAACGCATTACGCAATCTTGTTACAATATATCTGATCATGCCACCAAAGCAATTTATTCTTGTTGTTATATAGCCTTTAATTTTAGTATCAAACCCATACTAGCGGATATTAAGTTAGTATTATAGTCAATACTGAAAAAAAGGCAAACTTTTGCCCATTTTTTATTGTCATGGATACATGGGCGGACCCATCAACCCCATCTCTTCAGGAAACCCGGACATGATATTCATGTTCTGGATGGCCTGCCCTGCCGCGCCCTTGACCAGATTGTCTATCACAGAGAGAACAATGACCTGATCGGAAGATTCAGGCCGGAGTACGGACAATCTGCAGAAATTCGAACCCAGCACCGATCCAGTCTCGGGATGACTGCCCTGGGGCAGCACATCGACAAAGCATTCACTCTTATACATGTCCTCATAAATTGATTGCAGTATAAAATCACCTGAAATCTTGAAGTTTTCACGATGATTTATTTCTTCTTTCAATCTCGCATAGAGCGTCGCATGAATGCCCCGCACCATCGGCACCAGGTGTGGCACAAAGGTCAAGGAGACCGGCTTGCCATCATTCACGATGGCAAGACCCTGGCTGATTTCAGGATGGTGGCGATGTCCCCCAGCTCCATAGGCACGAAAATTCCCGTGCACTTCACTGAACAGCAGGTCTTCACGGAGGGTTCGACCCGCCCCACTGGCGCCAGACTTGGCATCCGCAATGAGTGAGTCCGGGGCAACAAGTCCATGTTTCAGCAAGGGAAGAAAGCCCAGCTGCACCGCCGTTGGATAACACCCCGGGTTGGCCACCAGACGTGCCTGAGAGATGGCCTTTCGATTCACTTCTGGCAAACCATATACCGCTTCATTCAATAGTTCGGGGCAGGCATGGGGCTGTTTGTACCAGCGTTCCCATTGACGCACATCCTTGAGTCTGAAGTCTGCTGCAAGATCGATAATCTTTATACCCTTTTCAAGCAGGGCAGGCGCCATATTCATGGCAACCCCATTGGGGGTGGCAAAAAAGATCACATCACAGTCTGTCAAGGCAGTATCGTTAGGAGAGACATATGTCAAATCGAGTTGCTGACGCAGACTTGGAAACAACTCGACTACGGGGCGACCGGCCTCGCTACGGGAGGTGAGTGCAGTCACCGTGACTTGCGGGTGCTGCAATAACAGTCGCAGCAATTCCACACCGGTATAACCACTGCCACCAACAATTCCTGCTTTTATTTCTCTATATTCATTCATGTGCTTGTCCTTCCTTTGATGTGTCAGGCCGATGCGGGTCATAAAATGCCTTGAGAACATACGCTACCACGGCATCGATCTGCTGGGTAGACAAAACGTCTCGCCAGGCTGGCATCGTGGTACCCTGCACCCCGTTCAGGATGGTCTGACGCAACCCCTCGGCGTCCAGACGTCGGTGCAATGCCGGGGTTGTCAGATCCCGGGCGTGCGGTTGCAGAAACTGCCCAATCCAACCCTTGCCGGTCCCATCGGCGGCATGACAAAAGGCACAGTTATTCTGGAAAAGGGCTTCGCCTTCCTGCTCCTGCGCAGAAAGATCGGACAAGGAAGGCTTTTGATCATGTCTGGCATAGGGTGAGGCACTGCTGACACTGTCCATGTCTTCAGACCGCAGCAACGCACCGGTTAGTCGATGCGAATATCCCGATCGGGGCGACGAGACAGGTCGACTTTCAAAAATCAGCGCTTCACCGGAATGGGGTTCATGGCAGGTAATGCAGCTGGAAAGAAAAAGCCTTCGACCCTCTTTCTGCTCATCAGTCAGAATATCCTCATTACCATATACCGGCAAATTTCCCAGCACAAACGGAAAGGCCGCACGATACCTCTCATGATGAACCCAGCCATTCTCACCGATATGATAGGCCGTATTGAAACGCTGTTTCTTTACAAAATTCTCCTGAATAAAGTCTGCCACGGCACGGATCTGTTCGGGGTTCAATCGATTCCGAAAGGACATCATCCCGGTCCCTGACCGCCCTTCTCGAATGACCCGAATCATGGCTTCAAGCCCCAATTTGCTGCGTCTCAGATCCTTCGGTTTTGGGTCCAGATACTGACTGGCAATTGTCCTGGCATCCCCCTGATATCCATGACAAAAATAGCAATGATTATTGTAAATCCTGCGTCCTTCCGATCGATCATTTCTTTCGATTACCGGAGCCTCTCTATCAGACTGTAGATAAAAGGCTTTGCTAGTGGGAAGGGGTTGCTGCCGTTCCCCGGTAACAGGGTCGATCAGGGCTGTTTTTTTTTCCAGCCAGGTTTTTTGTCAACCGCTTCGGCAGACTCGCCTATGCCCTTTTCCTGAATAAAGGCCTGAAAAACAAATTCTGCCACATCGGCAATCTGTTGATCGCTTAGCACCTTCGACCATGCCGGCATCACGGTCCCTGGCTTGCCTCTGCCAATGGCGATGAAGAGTGCCGGACGATTGAGATAGGTCTTGGATTCCTGAGAATGGAAATTTCTCGGCTTTGGAAAGATAAACTTGGAACGAGGGCCTCTGCCGTTCCCCTTGCGCCCATGGCAGGTAAAACAGTTGGACATGAAAAACTTTCTTCCTCTGAAAAAATCACCCTTGAGTCCCATGGGAAAATCCAGTGACATGTCTACGCCACCCACAGCACTCAAATGACGGGCCGCATCAAATTCCCCGTTGTTCGTGTTTTTCATCTCTACAGAGTCATTCCCTGCAACACGGCTATTTTTCTTCATGAACGTCGCCCGAATATAATCAACGACAGATTCGATTTCAGCAGCACTCAATCTGCTGCTGAAAGGCATCATCGCCGTTCCTGGTCGACCACGTGTTACCGAGCCGATCATTCGTTCACGAGACAATTCACGTCGGGCTTTTTCGGTTGTAAAATTTCTTGGCGCAGGATTGAGACTGTTTCGGGTCCAACGGGCACTGTTGCCGTCATCACCATGACAGGGGGCACAGTGTTTGATGTATAGATTCCTCCCTGCCAGAAGATGCTTGTCCGTCTTCAAGAAAGCCGATTCGATATAATCGGCAATTGCCGTAATCTCCTGATCTGTCAACAACCCATCCCAGGGAACCATCGCTGTTCCGGGACGTCCCTGCCGGATGGCCTTCAACAATCGCTCATGTGTCAGGACCGACTGACCGTCCAAGGAAGTAAAATCCGTAGGTGTCGAATTCAGTTGGCTGCTTCGCGGGCCTTGTCCATCTCCGGACTCCCCATGACAACTGGAGCAGTGTTTCAGATACAGGGTCTCACCCGGTGACAATTCAGCAGCCAGTAGAGAACTGCTGAAGAACAATCCTGCCGCTAACGATATCCACTTGATTTTCACAAATTTTCCCGATTTTCATATGTCTATTCAAACTGCTTGAATAGACGATTTCATTGACCTTTTGGGGTATTATATATAATGTATAAACAAGCTCACAGACTCGTTAAGACAAAGACTGTATTTTATGATCAGATCTGTTCTGATAGCCACACTGTTGTCATGTGTATCTGCCCTGGCATTTGCAGAGCCACCTCCTTTCGACCCCAACAAGATATTGGGATCCAAACATGATTTTACCGGACTGAACAAACGCGCCGGAGTTGTTGCCATGCCTGGTGTTGCCTTCTCCGACTATGGAACCCCCTGTATCTACTGCCATCTTCCGGATGACAAAACCATCGAACAGAACAAGGCCAAGGGTGGAAACATGCAATGGAACCGCTTTGTTCCCGCCACGCAATACTACAACCTCTACGATAGCCGCACTCTAGACAACAAGGTCAAGACACCCAGTTCAATCAGCCTGCTCTGTCTGTCCTGCCATGATGGCACCATGGGCGTCGACATGACCGTATTCAAGCCCAATGGATGGGTGACATCAGAAGATGAGGCGCTGCATCTCCGCCTCAATGGTGCCGATGATCTGATGAGCTGTGGAAAATGCCATAACGGCAAGGTCGCTCACAGCATTGCCATCAAGCATATCGGCACCGATCTGACAAATGATCACCCTATTTCCATGACCTATGCCGGACTGACCCATGTCGACCAGCATTTCAATCCACCCGATACCCCAAATGGTTTTGACAATGGCGTCAAACTCTATGATGGTAAGGTAGAATGTGCTACCTGCCACAATGTTCACAACCCCGATGTAGGTCTCCTGTTACGCGTCAAGGCTGACAAGCTCTGCGAGACATGCCATATCAAGTAATCTCGCGCCTTGGTCTGGCGATGCTGGCCCTGGTACTGACTGCCTGTGCTTCCAGTCCAGAAAAGGAAGCCCCCCCTCCACTTGTTTTCCCACCTCCCCCCGATCAACCACGCTTTGTATTTGAACGCACATTAAAATTTAACGAGGATGTTGTCATTCCGGATCGTGCGGAACGGTTCAAGCGTTTTGCCACCGGCTCCCCCCGCAAGGTCCGAGGACTGGTCAAACCTTTCGATGTGGCCGCCAAAGATGGCAAGGTCTTTGTCACGGATACTGTCCAGCGAAAACTGGTCATGTTTGATGTGACAGGTGGGCACTATCTGGAAATCGGGGACAAGGCCCCCGGAACGCTACGCAAACCGATGGGGGTCTGCATCTCTTCCCTGAATGAGGTCTTTGTTGCAGATATTACGGCACGGCAGATCGTCGTTTTCGATATCAACGGTTCCTTTCTTCGCAAACTCGGAAGGAAGGAAGACTTCCGACGCCCCACCGATGTGGGCATCAGTCCCGACGGAAAAACCTTATATGTGGTAGATATCGGGGGAGTTGATACGGATCAGCACCATGTCGTGGTCATGGATGCCAACACTGGCAAGATCAAAAACATTATTGGAAAACGGGGCACAGCTGATAATGAATTCAATCTTCCCATACAGATTGATGTGGCAACCGATGGCAGCTTCTATGTCGTGGACAAAGGCAATTTCCGGGTCAAGCATTTCAGTCCCGAAGGCGAATATCTTGGTGGCTTTGGTCAGCCAGGCCGTGTCCCTGGCAGTTTTGCCAGTCCAAAGGGCATTGCCGTTGGACCCGACAACAATATCTATGTTGTGGACAGTGCCTTTGGAAACATTCAGATCTTCAATCCAGATTTTCAGTTGCTGATGTATCTTGGAACACGTGGAGAGGCTGGTTATCCTGCCAAATACATGTTGCCTGCAGGGGTAGATGTTGATCCCGATGGACGCATCTACATGGTTGACCAATTTTTCCGCAAGGTAGATATCTTCTACCCATACGGAATGTCTCCCATGCCCGATATTCGTCACCCGGCGTCCTGATCTGACATTTCTGCCTGTTTCATCAATAGAAGAATTCCCTGCATAAGTTGAATGGGAGTCGGGGGACACCCGGGAATCTCCAGGTCCACAGGAATGACCTGGCCGACGGCCCCGCAACTGGCATAGGATACCCCAAACTCACCGCCATCACAGGCGCATTGCCCTGCAGCAATCACATATTTTGGTGAAGGCACAGCCATCCATGTACGCCGCAAGGCAGTTTCCATGTGTCGTGAAACCGGACCGGTGACCAACAGCACATCCGCGTGCCTAGGTGAGGCGACAAAATGCACCCCAAATTGCTCGATGTCATGGTAGGGATTATTGAGCGCATGAATCTCGAGTTCACAACCATTACAGGACCCGGCATCCACCTGACGGATGGCAAGGCTGCCGGAAAACTGCTTTTCCACATGACGTGCCACCTCTCGACCAAGCACTTCAAGTTCCGAATCTGGAGAAATGATTTCAGTCAACCTTCCTGTTTTTCTGATACGTTCCAGGATTCTCAGCATGGTTCCATTTCCTCTTATAGATCGTGCCCTGAGTAGGAGGCATTGACCGATTTGTTGCATACCGGAAAATCCGGCACGATATTGCCATCAATCAACCGCTCCAGAGCTGGCCATAGAAACCAGCTCGGATCTCTGGGAAAAAATCTGGCTACCCGACCCTGTTGATCGAGACGAACAAAAGTGATGATTTCACCTCGCCAGGACTCAACATAACCGATCCCGGACAATTCAGAGCTGATCTCAGGCAAGGCGATCCGCCACTCGCTGGGAACATCCAGCGCCTGATACAGCCGTTCAAGGAGTTGGAGAGAATCCATGATTTCACCCAAGCGAATCCGCACTCTGGCTGCCACATCGCCCTCGGTATCTATCCTTGCCGGAACCTCAATTGCATCATAAGGCGGATAGGGTTGCTGCCTCCTCAGATCAAAGTCGATGCCACTGGCCTTGCCCACGTAGCCGGTCACGCCCAGTTCCCTGGCATCGGTGATTTTCAGAATGCCCGTACCCACCAATCGATCGCTCAGTGAAGGAGAATCTTCGATAATCACGGACAGCTCCTCGACCGTTGATCGGATGTGTTCCAGCTCTTTCATCAAAATGTCAGGGTTTGGCGTTGCATCGAGACAAACTCCACCCGGAACCACCCTGTCCATCAACAGGCGATGACCAAACTGTTGATGATTGGTTCTCTGCCATTCCTCACGCAATCGACTGAACTGCATCTGCATGAACGCAAAGCCCACATCATTGCAGATGGCGCCAACATCCCCCAGATGATTGGCAATGCGCTCCCGCTCCGACAGGATGGCTCTCATCTTTACAATGTCATCGGGCAATGTCATCTCAAGGGCATTTTCGATGGCCATGGCGGCCGCCCAGGCATGTGAAACCGTACTGTCACCCGACACACGTCCAGCCAACCGCAAAAGACTGTCGACATCACGACCAATCGCTATTTTTTCTATACCTTTATGGACATAGCCCAGACGTTCCTCCAGCTGCAATATGGTTTCACCTACGGCATGAAAGCGGAAATGGCCCGGCTCAATGATACCTGCATGTACTGGGCCAACAGGTATCTGATATACGCTGTTCCCTTCTATCCTGGAAAACGGGTAGGCACTGTCGGCAGGCGCACGCGTTTTCTTTGTTTCTTTTTCAATCGAATCATACTCATGCGTCAGCGGATATTCATCCTCATCCCAAGCCTGGTGGCGCGTCCAGCGACGTTCATCTTCCGACTGCTCGAATCGAATTCCCCACAGGTCTCTTACATGCCGCTCCATGCGATCGGCAACCGGATAGCTTGAGGTATGAGACGGTATCACAGGCTTCTCACCAGAAAGGGAGGTTCTGCAGAGAAGATGCCCCTCCGGATGAACAAACATCGCATATAAACGCATTTCGTCATTCTCGATATCTGCCCAGACTCCAGCCCAGCGGAGATCATGATCCCGGGCATGTCTAGCCATTTCTCCCCAGTGTTCGGATGCGATGGATAGGTATGAAATGGAAGCAAATCCTGGTCTTTCATGGCGATGCAGACGTATGCCTGCCTCTGTCAGGGCATTTTCGAACGGGATACACCATTTCACATCATTCACAAGAGATGCCTCCCTGTGATCAATTCGGTTACCTCATCAAGCCAGATGGAGAAGAATTGGGGGATGAACAGTCCCAATATCAGCACAATCAAAAGATGAACCATAACGGGTACCATGTTGACTGACACGGGTTCCTGTCCTTCAGGGGGATGCCCATAAACCATGGGGTGGAGAAAACGGAAAAGACCGGCAAATGCGACAGCGAGTCCGGACAATAACAATACTGTAAACCACGGTTGAGATTTCATCGTTGCCGACAACAATAAAAATTCACTGGTAAAGACGCCAAAGGGTGGAAATCCGGCAATCGCCACCACACCGAGCAGCAGCCCCCAGCCCACTGCTGGCTGGGTTCGAATCAGTCCCCTGATCCGTTCGATCTTCTGGGTTCCCGCAATATGGGTTGCATGTCCAACGGTCACAAAAATAGCTGACTTGGTAAGAGAATGGACGCACATGTGCAGGAGAGCCCCGAAGGTCGCCAGAGGCCCTCCCAGCCCAAAGGCAAAGGTCATCAGTCCCATATGTTCGATGGATGAATAGCTGAACATGCGTTTGATGTCGCGCTGCCGATGCAGAAAAAAGACAGCAACCAGAAACGAAAGCATCCCCAGCCCCATCATCAGATACCCTGCAATATGGGGCGCATTCGTTGACGACAACGCCGGATCAACGAGCATCTTCAGACGCACAACCGAATACAAGGCCACATTGAGGAGCAGCCCTGACAAGACTGCAGACATCGGGGTCGGACCTTCCGAATGGGCATCAGGCAGCCACTGATGCATGGGGACCAACCCGACCTTGGTCCCATACCCTACCAGGATAAAGACAAAGGCCAGCCCCATGATGGGCGCAGGCAGTTGCCCGGCGATTTGATACAGTATATTCCAGCTCAAGCCATCATTGCGACTGGTTACGATATGCTGTGCCGCAAAATAGATCAGGACCGTACCGAACAGGGCCAGGGCGATCCCGACTCCACAGAGAATAAAATATTTCCACGCCGCCTCAATCGCCTCGGGAGTCCGATACAGAGAAACCAGCAAGACGGTCGCCAGAGTCGCCCCTTCCACGGATACCCAGAGCACGCCAAGATTGTCTGTTGAAAGTGCCAGCAGCATGGTAAACATGAAGGTCTGAAACATCGAATGATACAGACGCATTCCACGTGTACTGATGCGATCACCCTGACAGACATATTGCATGTAGGGCCTTGAAAAGATACTGGTTGTCACACCAACAAAGGCTGTAAGCACGATCAGATAGACATTGAAGGCATCGACCCGCAGCCCCGGGGCCAGTATGGTTCCCTGTTCAGTGACGTGAAATGCCATCACCACTGCCAAGGCAAACGTCAGTAT
>RFGN01000144.1 GCA_003696645.1 Gammaproteobacteria bacterium
AAGCTAAGCCGCAAAGACTCCTTCCCAAGGATCTAAACATGGATCTCATACTGTCCGTTCAGGGAGTCTATGCCTATGTAGATGACATATATATCTTGTGTGACAGTTCATCCGTTGATGAGATAATTCATGCTTGTCGCACATTGTTGTCACGAATTGGCATGAGAATCAATTATGATAAGCTTCGGGTCTACTCGCCATTTGGTGGTATTCCAATATTGGGATATAGCCTGAAATTCTATTTTGAAGAAGGAAAGTTGAAGCTTCGGATGGGTCTTGGCCGCAAACTCAGGAAGAGATGTAGATCTCTTAGAGCTGCGGGTAGGGAGGATGAGGCGAGGCACATAGAACTAGCCATGGCAGTGAAGCGATGAAGACTATTCATTTAGAGGGAGCTTTTAGGTCAGAGGGAGACAAATTGGTACTCTACTGCAGTTCTGTATCGGAGGAATCTATGAACTTCCTTCAGTTCTATCTCTCCCAGAACTGCCTGTTCTGCAGGATTTTGTCTACCGATGCTAAGTATTCATCCCTGGAGGTTACACCCTTAGAATCTGAAAGCGAACTAAAAGTGATAGTCTCCATCCCCAAAACTCCTTCTAAAAGGGCTGTTGAGCAGATCAACCGTACAGATATTTGGTTCATGAGCTTCAAGTCTCCTACTAGAATTTTGGAACTTGAAGTATCTAAGAATAGTGATGAGGTAATCAAGGCGGAGATCCATGACTTGCGAAATCTGTAACTCTACGGATCATGAGTTCGACAGGGAAGATAAGCCAAGGGAATCATGCCCCTCTCTAGAGGTTGTCCTCTCTCTGATCTCTCAGAGATCCAGCTTGGTCAACTCCGAGATAATTCCTGAGCCCATCCTTTCTTTAGTCCTTAGGGCCTATAATACTTTGGTTTCTCAGGATTCTGGAGATCCGGAGAGCAGGTATGATAGGGTGGAGGAGCTCATCATCTCCCGACTACTATCGGGAAAGGGTATGAAGAGGCACGGAGCGGACTTCACCCCTCTCTGTAGACAGTCCAGCTCCGAGATCTATGGGGCCTGTGGCCCGGGATTCTTTACGGGCCAGATATACAAGAAGTACATGGAGGTGGACAGACTGGGTTCTAGGGAAGAAAGGATTTCCGAGCTTCTAGATATCTGTGGCTATTTTACGTTACTCCTTTTGATAGCTATGGATAGGAAGGATGATCGGATAGGTGTTTTGGCAGGAGATCTGTCTCTACAGATCTCGGAAAGGAGGGTAGCAAAGTATTTACGCTCTATTAGGAAGTACTTCGATAGGCTTCTACCAGATGAGGATTTCGAGGACCCAACTGTGGATGGGCGGGAACCAGCTCTCTTCTCCCTCACTAGTGATTCCTTTTTGGTGTATTGCGAAGAAGTCAACTTCTTGGGGCTACCAGTATTTGACTGTTTAAGCGTGTACGCCTTCTACTCGGAGAGCAGGAGAGACACCCTCTCCCTGGTTAGAGCCGCCAGAGCTTTGGCTAGGGACCTAGAGGTCCCTTTGATCCTTGACAGAGTCAGGGACAGAAAGCATTTTAAAAGCACTATCTACTACCCCGTATGAACCCCAGCAATATCAACTCTTTCTTCTCTCGTTGCCTCGAACAGGCCACATCGTACGCTAAGTACGATAGCTTTGAGTCCTTTTTGGAGTCTTGCCCAGATCCGGTGGATCTTACTGATAACGCAAGGGCTGTTATCAAAAGACGTTACGCAGCTAAGGACCCAGACGACAACTTGCTCGAGGACGAGAAGGCAGTCTTCGCTAGGGTAGCGTGGGAAATAGCATCTGTGGAGGGAGAATTCAGGAGCTACTGGGCCGCTGAGTTCTACAGGGCTATGATAGAGGGGCGGTTTATGCCCAACTCCCCTGTTCTGTTCAATGCTGGCCTCAACAACGGGTTCTCCTACAGCGCCTGCCATGTTCTTGTACCTCAAGATACTCTGGAGAGTATCGTAGAGGTCCAGAAGCAGCTAGCTCTTGTACAGAGAGCCGGAGGAGGAGTAGGGTATACTTTCGAGCATCTTCGCCCTCGAGGATCCTACATAAAGTCCACTCGTTCTAGGGTGGACGGCCCTCTCCCATTCATAGACTCCTATTGCTCTACTACCAACGCTATTCAGCAGGGTAGCAAGCGTAGGGGCGCCCAGATGGGTATTCTTACTGTTACCCATCCAGATATCTGGGACTTCATCCATGCTAAGGAAGACCTTAGCCGCTGGCAGAATATGAATGTCAGCGTCAAGATGACGGACGATTGGCTAAAGGAGTTCATGGAGAATCCTAACTCTCCTTGCTTTGTGTTTCATGAAAAATGGGGAGAGGGATATCTGGTAAAGGAGGACGATAAGGTCGTAGCCAAGAGAGTTTCGGCGGACGCTCCTAACCTATTGACAAAAAAGGAACTTATGGACGCTATAGTCTCCCGGGCCCACTCCACTGGAGAACCGGGAGTTCTGTTCTGGGACCGTGTGAAGAAAGACTGTGTGTTCCCAGAGGGCTCCGAGTTCGAAATTCAGGCTACCAATCCCTGTTTCGCCCCAGGGACTCCTATACTCACAACCGAAGGCTACAAGCCCATAGAGAAGATACACAAAGGAGATATCATCCTACAGGACTCTAGAGTCTCCTATGTTGGCCCTGAATTGGACAACAACAATCCACTACATTGGGTTGTCAATCCTCAGAAGGAGGGTAACCTTGAGGAGGTAGAGGTAGAATGGGCCGGTGTGACCCGTAGAAATGCTGAGGTATGGGAGGTACACCTCGACAACGGACTCTCTCTAACCCTAACCGAGGACCATCACCTAGCCACTTCTAGGGGCATGGTTAGTGTCGCCGACCTAAGTGAAGAGGATGAGATCCTATGTAATATGGGGAGCCTACTGGAGGTAGACCTGAGCAGCTCTGAGAATGTCAAGTCCTTGAAACAAGGACTACTGGCTGGGCTATCGGAACTTTCTGGTGGAGACCTGAGGGACTTTGTGTCCACGGATCTTCTGGCCTCAGCCATGTCCAGTCTAGACATTCCTGCAGACGTGTCTCAGGGCTTGGCCCATGTTGGCGTCTTTGCCGATTCGGTCACTACCCTTCCCAAACTGGAGGATTCTGATCCCTACTTCGCTTATGGATACTACTATGCATTCGAAGGTAATCCCCTTCCGAATGCTAGGATAGCCAAGACCTTACAACTGAAATTGATGGAAGTGGGGATTCCTACTTCACTTACGGCGAGCAACGAGTTGATCCCTCTGCCCAATACCGTATGTCGAGCTAGGATGGTGTACAAGGGTAGGTTTGGAATCTCGGACGTCTATTGTCTGAAGACCGCCGGGAATAGAACTGTAGTGGCAGGAGGAATAGTAGCTCGTAGGTGTGGCGAGATCCCCCTGGAAGATGGTGGATCTTGCACCATAGGCTCTGTAAATGTGTCCAAGTTCCTAGGAGACAACGGAGATGTGGATTGGTATGGTCTGGGCGAGACCATAGCGCTTGCGGTTAGGTTTCTGGATAACGTGGTCTCTTTGAACAGGTTTCCAGTAGAGAAGATCCAAAAGGTCAACGATGAGACTCGGAGAATAGGTGTCGGTCCAATGGGTTGGGCCGATCTCCTGTTCAAGATGGGTCTAAGCTATGACAGCCCGGAAGCTTTGGCCTTGTCTGAAAAAATGTCAGCTTTCTTCCGTGAGGCTGCTGACAGTGCTAGTGTCGCCCTGGGATCTGCCAGAGGTATCTATCCAGCCGCTAGCAAGACCAAGAATGGGCTGGACAGGAAGCGGAACGCTTACACAACCATGGCAGCTCCCACCGGGACTATATCTATCCTGGCAGGATGCTCTCCATCTATAGAACCTGTATTTTCTCTTGCCTTTAGGAGAAGAGTTATGGTGGATATGGACGGGAACCCCACTGAGTTGATGGAGGTGAATCCCGTCTTTAGGTGCGTTATGGAATCCTATCCTGAGGACAAGGATGACATATGTGAACATGCTGCTGCATATGGAACCATCCAGAACTACGAGCCGAAGTCCATCCCGGAAGACCACTGGCGACACATCAAGAAAGTATTCGTTTGTGCTCATGACATTCCCCCCGAGGTACATGTCAGGACTCAAGCCGCTTGGCAGAGCCACTTCGATCAGGCTATATCCAAGACTATATCTCTACCTCAAGACTCGTCCAAGAACGATCTTCTAGACACTATTGTTCTTGCCTGGGCTACAGGGTGTAAGGGTATTACCGTCTACAGGGATGGATCCAGAGATGGTAAGGAGGGACAGATACAGCCTATGTCTCTGAAGAAGGACAACGAAGGGGCTTCTGTGTGGGAGCCTATAAAGCCACCTAAGGTGGCTCCCTCCACCAGAGTTACTCAGGCCACCCCCCTAGGTAACATTCATGTAACCGTGGTCTTTGATCCAAAGACCAGACGACCTATAGAGATATTTGGAGATATTTCTCGTCCGGGAGAGATGCCTAAGGCCGACGTAGACGCTATCTGCAGGCTTGCTAGCCTACTACTACGTAGTGGCGCCGGAATAGACGTTATCTACAAGCAACTGAAAGGCTTGGGGTCCAGCTATTCCCTGCCCTCAGCAGGGGGCAGAGTTCTATCTATACCAGATGGGATTGCCAAGGCTCTAGAGCTGGCTATTCCTGAGATCTTGGGATCTTCTGGACCAACAGACTCTGTCACTGTATCCAGCCGGGAATCACTACATGTAACTTTCTATTCCCTAGCCTGCCAGAATTGTGGTTGTTCCCTGAACACTAGTGGAAACTGCGAGTTCTGCCCTTCGTGTGGGTTTAGTATCTGCGTGTAATGCCGGCCCAACTGATATTTCCGTTCTTGGACCAGTACTTCCGTAAGGGCGGAAATATCGGTGCTATGGGCATTTTCCGAGTGATCCTGTCAGCGGCCCACGTATCTACCAAATACGTTTTGTGGTTCTCTCCCTCAGGGGAATGGGGCCTCCTCTTTGGAGAGACTCCCTCCCTGAGGGAGGACCACTATTCGCATGACCAATTGAGGAGTTCTTACTGTAAGGAACTTGGATCTTGTCTTAGCCCTATAGTAGGTAAGGCTAAAGCTTGGTCGAAATTTCCTTTCAGGTATATATTCCCCAGACGTAATAGTGGTTTTGGATACTCCTTGAACAAGGTCTCAGCCTGTTGGGCTGAGGACTCTCCGAAATTCGAGGAAACAAGAGACAAGTTCCTAGTTATAGAAGTTAGGAGGTCTGCCTCTGCTGGAACTAGATCCAAAATGAAATGTCGAGTCAGGTTACTGTCAAACTTGAGGACTTACTCGAGTGGCTGGAATGCCCATATAGGAACAGAAATAGAGATGCTGTAGTAGATGTTAGACATCAGGGCATCCTATTCGATCGGCTAGTTGAGCAGGCAATTTCCAGGACGGTGGTTTTCTACCTCAGGGCAAAGTTGGAAGAAGAGGATGCCTCACTGGGTAGATTGAAGAGAGAGTTTTCCAAAGCCTGGAACTATACTAAGAAAAGTCTTGGAATCACCGACATAGTCGGTGACCTATCTCAGGTCTTGAGTCAGGTTATGAGTCTCCCTGCGGTTCTTAGGGGATCTGTGAGATTAGTAGAATATTGGGAAGACGAGCCGATCGACGTGGATGGCGTAGTTGTGTCCGTAGGTCCGTCCTTGGTGTTCCATAGGAAATGCGGCGCCCATCAGCACGTCTTCGTCTACCCCTACCCAAACCGGAAAGACAGCTCTCTTCCCAGGATCGTCCTTTCTTCTGTTGCTGCTAGTCTCTTGGAGCATTCCGAGTATCCTCTATACTATGGATATTGGAATGGTCGTGAATTGGAAGTCTATAAGCCTCCTCAAGTAGAGGAAACTAGCTTCATGCTATGTGAAGCTGTGAGGCTGTACAGGAGTGGTTCAGAGCTTCCCCTCCCTCATGCCTCTACATGTCAAAAGTGCGTATTTAGAGAAGTCTGTATATGGCGACAAGAATCTTGATCAATACTGACAGTGCTACTGTACATTCCGGGCTTGCGGAAACTACTCGAAACATCTTCATACCTCTTCTCAAGATGTTCCCTGGGAAATACGAGATCCACCAGAAAGGATGGTGGCACAGGCAAACCGATGTTCAGCAGTATTGGCCTATTCATCCTACAAATGTGATAGAGACTCCTCAGGGGCCTCAACACGATAGAGAAGATACTTATGGACGTAAGACCCTTATCCCTCTGATCGAAAAGCTACAGCCCGATATAGTGTTTGCTTATGGTGACCTGTGGACGTTCGACTTCATCTTGAACTGTCCCATTAGGGAAAAATTCCGTCTTTGCGTCCTATACACTGTAGATGGGTACCCCTACTATGGCTCTCTGGACGAGAATGGAGGATCTCTGTGGGGGCCACAGTTAGCTACTGCAGATGCTCTTGTCACTCTCTCTGAATTTGGACGAGATGTCCTTAAGGCTTCTTGCCCAGAATTGGCTGACAAGGAGATCCACGTTAGGTCTCATCCAATAGACTTGGATAGATTTAGTCATCTTCCAGACAAGAAAGAGGTGAGATCTGAGATACTTCCTCCTGAATATTCTGATTCGTTCATATTCGGGTGGTTGGGCCGCAACCAATTCCGTAAGCAGAACTACAAGCTATGGGAGATCCTGCACTACCTTAGGTTTGGGGACTACATCCTCTGCAAGGACTGTGACAGAGTGACCATCAAGGAATGGAACCTGTGCCGTCGCCGAACCAAGGATCCTTCCACGGGCTGTCATTCTGACAGGCTCACTATGTATGAGGAGGGATACGACTACACCTACTGTTACTGGTGTAAGTCTAGAAATATCCTCAATGGAACCCCCAGAAAGGTGAACGTCTGGTTCCACATGCCCAAGACCGATCCGGCCTACGATGCTACCTTACATTCTAGGGCATGGAAGGTAGATGACGTGTCTCTCTACACTGACGGCGTTACCGGTCTAGCGGGGGTCCCACAGTCCGCTCTGATAAAGATCATGAGATCTTGGGACGCACTTCTCTATCCTACTGGTGGAGAAGGACTTGGGAACCCTGTTCATGAAGCTCTTGCTTGTGAGCTTCCTATAGTCTATAGTGATTACAGTTCTCATGCTGAGAACGCTAGACATGCAGGGATACCTATCAAAGGTCCTTTCGTCTCGGAGCAGAACAACTGTATCCAACGCATGGCCGTGGATCTTAACTCTGCGGTTCGTGCTTGTCTTAGGATGATGGACATGCCCGAGGAGGAAAGACTGGAGATGGGTAAGAGAGGAAAAGAGTACATCTCCAGGTTTGCTCTGGAGAGAATGGCCCCAGAATGGGACTTCATCTTTGACTCTATTATGAAGGCACCCAAGAAAAAGGTCTCCCTCTTCAATCTATGAACCGTCGTATCCTATTGACAATACTGTACTTAGCTGCAACTTTGGTAAAGATTTGGTCTCCCAGAAGATGAACTCCAAGTCCGTAGATGAAACCATCCAGTCTGCAAGGTCCCTCCTAAGGGCCTATCTGGAAGCCTCTGGCGTCTCAGTAAGCCCTAAGGGGACCTTCTGTTGCATCAATCCTGATCATGATGACCAGAATCCTTCAGCCAATATAGTTCCTGGCACCAATGAACAGGTGTTCCATTGCCATGCCTGTAATATCTCAGGAAATGTGTTCACAGCGGCTCATCTGATCTCCGGACTACCCCTATCTGGGACAGAGTTCGTCACGGAAACCATACCCGACATCTACAAGACTTGTGGCCTAAATCCTCCGGAGATGGTCGTGTCTCCGGAGATGTCCATCCAGATTGCCACCAGACGGGTCCACAAGGCTCTGTACGAGCTCCTGAAGCTAAGGGATAGCTCAGGAGACCTTTCCTTCGTAGACCTCTCCTACGCCCATTCTAGGGGCTGGAGAGAGGACGTGTGTCTGGAGCTGGGAGTTGGTAGCTTCAACGACTACCAGTCAGTTCTGGAGGCCATATCGGCCTCCACCGGAGAGAGGGACCCCAAGAGTCTTGGAATTACTAGGGATTTGGTCGGTCCGGACCTTCTGACCTTCATCCTAAGGGACCACAACGGTTCTCCTGTAGCCTTGGCCGCTAGGAGAATTAGTGGAAACGGGCCAAAGTACATGAATTCCGATGAATCCCTCAATACGGTCTACAGCAAGGGAAAGTTACTCTATGGATTGGACATAGCCAAGAAATTCCCGGACTCTAGGCTAGACATATTTGAGGGTTATGCGGATTTCGTGACCGCCTACCAGGCTGGACACAGGGCTTGTGTAGCTGTGGGCGGAATAGCCCTTACCAAGGGACATGTGGATCTTCTTATCGAATCTGGATTCTCTCACGTCAACGTCGTTTTCGATGCCGACGAGGTAGGGGAATCCATGATGTATAGAGCTCTGGAGAGGTTCTCCGGATACCAGGGTCTGGTCGTCTCTGTAACTCCTCTCCCTAAAGGAGAGGAGAAGTGCGACGTAGACTCCTTCATTCGGGAGAATGGACTTCAGAAGTTCCTCCTTCTCCCATCCGTGGATGCTTTTGAGTACAAGATATCGTCCTGTGGTACTTTCGCTCCAGGGTCTACCGAGGCCATAAGGTTTGTAAGAGATGTAATTCCTTTACTACTAAATACTTCTGATAGATTGGAGAGGGGTAAGATGGCCAGTATCCTCTCCAGGATTACTGGCGTGGACCGCCAGGACATTCTTGCCCAGGTGGAATTTCTAGAAGAAGTAAGTGTAGAGGAGACGGCTACGGATATCTCCAGGAGATTGGCTCGCGCCTCCTCCATAGAGGAGGTCCATGAGATCTTACAGAAATCTATAAAGATTACTCAGACAAAGGCTAGGGATAGTACCTCCCGGGTTACATCCTTGGATGAGAGCGTTGGGGCCTGGCTGGACATCTTCAGGGAAATGGATGATAGAAGCCTTGGACTTCATGGATGGACTACAGGATACGACTATGTGGATGAGCTGCTGGATGGCATCGCCAAGCCCTCTATGGGAGGCACATGCTATGGTATAGCGGGAGCGCCACAGAGTGGCAAGAGTGCGATCATGCTCAACATAGCTCTTAACGTAGCTAGGCTCAATTCAGATGCTACTGTGCTCTACTGGGCTATAGATGATCATCGTAACCTGTTGGCTTATAGGCTTTTAGGAATGCTGTCCGGCGTGTCCATTTCCAAGATCAGGAGGAACGTCTCCATGACTCCTGAAGAGGAGGCTAGGGTATCTGCGGCCAGAGATGAGCTATTGGATCTAACTAGGTCCGGTAGGTTCGTGGTGAAGGACGAACGCCTGGGTAGGGAGAAGCTTAGAGCCGAGCAGTGGATACGTAGAGTCTTGGATCATAGACCTGATAGCCAAATCTTGTTCTGTGTAGATAGTCTCCATAACGTGGCGGGTTCCGATCAAGACATGAGAACTCGCCTTATAGATTCGTCCGGCTGGGTCAAGGGACTTACTGTCTCCATCCCGGTGACAGTTATGATGACTCTTGAGATGATCAAGAACAGAGGTATAGAGCGCCCCACCCTTCAACAGATAGCTGAGACAGGCAAGATTGAGTTCGACCTGGGAGCTATCTTTACGGTTTGGAATGAGGCACAGGCCAGATTCCTCCCTCCTTCAGAGGTTAGGGCTAAGTGGAAGAAGGGAGATGCCTGGATGCCTATGATAGAGGCAGACCTGCAAAAGAATAAGACAGCTACGGGACGTAAAGGCACTGTGTTCTTCGAGTTAGATACTGATACCACTTGTATAGTAGGGGCCCGAAGGTCCCTGCCCATAGAAAGCTTACCCGCTGATGAAGTTTTCAATAGAGAAACTGCGGAGGACATCCTAGGGAGTTTCCATGGCTAACCAACTGGCAGCTAAGCTTCATCGGGGGATGATAGAGTATGCTAACTCTACCAACGTAGACAAGCCCGGTGTCACCAACTGGCCTTCATCTCTCTCTGTTAGAACCCCAGACGGTATATTAGGAGCCTGCGCTAGAAAGGTTTGGTACTCTAGAAAAGGTTATCCCTCCTCTAGGGAGGTGAATCCAAACTACCTGTTCTCTGCCATGATGGGAGACTATATAGAGTCTCTTGTTGTGGATCTATTTCAGAGAACATCGGCTTGGACCAGACTATTCCCTATAGCAGTACAGACTCCTTTCTATCTGGAGGATATGAATCTATCTGGCAAGATAGATATCATTCTAGAGAATATAGACTCTGGGAGTCTAGCCGGCGTGGATGTGAAGTCTGTTTCTGCCTTCAAGACAAGTCTCTGTCTTCCACGCCCCGATATAAGCAATGCGTTGCAGTGCTTTGCCTACCTGCACTATTTTTCAGAGAAAAATATTTTTGGTGGGCATCTCGACCGATGGTACATACTGTATGTTTCCCGATCTGAAACATGGGAACTGAAGAGCAAGAAGAACACTTCACCCCTGATGCAGATATGGGATTTCTGTATAGAAAAGAAGGACGACCATATGGTCATCAGCACTCCCTCTGGGGTTTTGGAATATCCAGAGGTGAGTGTAAGTGCCCTCCATGAGCGTCAAGCCGAAATAGACAAAGCGTGTCAGGCGGACGACCCCCCTCCTAGGGAATACAAGCTAAAGTATTCTGAGGAAGAGATACTGGGGAAGTACAAGCAGGACAAGCTGAGATTCAAGAAGGACAAGACTGCTGTAGAAAAGTGGCTGAAGGCTGGCGCTAAGGAGGGAGAGCTGGATCTCGAGTTAGGGGACTTTGAATGCATGGTGTGCCCCTACAAAGACCTGTGCTGGAACGAGGTCCGGCTTGAGCGGTCCGGCACACTTTTCTAGGTGAATGTATACTAAGCAAAAATGGCCATGTAGAGTTCACTCGTCACCAGACGATCCGCCAAAATACGATTCAATCGTGTTCTTGGCTCATAAGTATCTGGGATCTAGGACAGCCATGTCCGATAGATTCCACTTCAGTGACCCTAAGGTAAATTGGTTCTATCGCTACCTTTATGTCGCCAACAGCGTATATCCTAGTATCAAGAGAATTAGTACAGTAAGTTCTACCATGGATATGGATAAGAACTTCTGGCACGACTTTCAGGCGCTTAGTGACCTGTTGGAAGTTATCTCGGATACGATAACCGAGGACGGTAGCACACTTATAATAGTTTGGTCCAATGCCGACACTAAGGAAGGCATGGAGGAAGAAACTGACCTTTGTCGAAATGTACAGCTTGTGATTCAGACCGATGTGGCTCTTTTCAACTGCCGTAGCGTCAGAGCTGTAAACATGTGTAACAAGGGTAGAATTGCCCATGTTGTCCTTCCAGGCTCTGAGGAATACCACCTGCACTCTATATTGGAATCTGGTACAGGAGGAGTGAGGGGCTCCAAACCAAGTAAAGAGGCAGCTTTGAGTGTTACGGGTTGAAATTGGAACGTTTGCTGGAGAGATTAGCGGACTCTGCTCCTGAGATATTGATATTTACTGCTGGGCTATTTCTTATAGTCCGGCTATTGGTCGTATACTTTGTTAGAGAAATAACTAGGGCCATCAAGGATTTGAATAGGTCCAATGATAGGGTAGTTCTTGCTCTAGCAAAGCTAACTCAGGTCATTCTCTATCATGATGCTACGGTTAAGGGAGAAAATCCGAAAACCTTAGGGTCACCAACGGAGATTATATCTAAGATCATCAATGACGTGAAGAATGGAAGAGATAGAAAAGATGAAAATAGGGATCTGGACTGATGTTACGTCTACTAGGTATTCCAGACAAGCCTTGGCTCTACTTGAGAAGCTTGCAGAGTCAGGGCACGATGCATATCTGATCCCTGAGAGGAAAGCCAAGGTAGAGCAGATACCTCCTAAGTACCGGAGGTTTATCCCCGCTGGGGAGATCAACTTTGGCAACTTTGATCTCGTAGTAGCTAGGTGTGTGCCCCCACGATACCCTCTATCTATGGAGACTAAGGATAAGATAGTGGGGTATACAGACTGGGAGACTACTATAGCACCCCTTTCTTGGCGGGATCCAATGCTGTTCTGCCGCCACATAATCACTCATTCCAAGTCTGCTGCTGTGGCCTTCCAGAACATAGGGTGTCGCACCCCTATCTCAGTGGCGGCACCTATGGTAGATGTTGAATTCTGGAGCTCTAAAGACAACCTGGAGAGAGTTATACCTTCTGATGAGAAGGTGAACTTCCTCTGTATTGGAGAGTGGACTCCTAGGGAAAACCAGGAAGACCTCATCGTGGCCTTCTGTAGGGCCTTCCAGGGCAATCCCAATGTGAGGTTGATATTCAATACCTGGACTACGGAGACTACTGATGCCAAGGTCCGTCAGGCCATCAGAGACCGTCTGAGGTCCAGGATTGCCTCTCTGGGCGTCAAGAAGCCTCCAGCCATTAGCTTCGTATTCGACGTCCTAGACGACGAGTCGTTTAGATCTTTGATCTACTCGACAGATGTCGTAGTTGTTGCCTCCAAGGGAGTTGGCAGCCCTGAGGATGTCATAAAAGCTATGTTGATGGAGAAGCTAGTTGTGGCGCCCAACCACACTGCCTTGGAGAACCTTGTGAATGACAATACGGCTCTGCCCTTTGGTTCTTACCTGTCGCCGTCTATATCTGGTGCCAACTCTCTCTATACCTTGGAACAGACATGGCACCAGCCTGATATTCTAGGATTATGTTCAGCTTTATCCAAGGCTTATGTCCTCTCAAGGTCAGCCTTGGACGAGGTGAAAAACATTGCGAGAGCTGCAAGACAGACAGCCCAGAAGTACTCGACTTCCTATAACGCATTGGATGCAATCAAAGAACATTGTCAGCCTGGAAACACCTCGAAAGACGAGTTGCTAGCCTCCTCAAGGGAAAAAGACTCGTAAGACCTAGCTTTAGTACCCTCCAACATGATGTTGAGGCTCGGAAGTCCATAATCCTTCCGAACGGTACTACTCGCAATATTAGGTTAGTTGTAGAGTGTAAGCTCCGACGGAACATAGCCACCAAGATTTTGGACACTATGTCCAGTGTCCATAAGTCTGGCAGTTTTCCGCCCCTCCTAATAGATACCGGACATAAAACCCTTTGTTGGGAGATAAGATCTACAGATCTTCTGCTAGACAGTATACCGAAAGGGTTTACGAAGATTGTTGGGTCTTTCTCACTAGTTAGTAAGAAGAGAGCTGTGCCTAAGCTCCTGTTGGATGCCCTGAACAAAGCTAGAGAGGAGTATTGCTCCTCCGGTCAAGATTTACCTATAGTAGCCTTTCGTCAGGGATCTTCCAAGAAGATCTTCATGGTAGCATACCTCGAGGACCTGCAGAGAGTTCTTGGTGTTAGGTAGGCCGAGATGACAGAACCAGGATCTTTTGTGATTCTCGAGAGTCTGGATTCGGAGAAGTACTCCCTTAGAGTACCCATAAAAGTGGAGGTGTGGAAGGAGGACAATGCTTTTGTTGCTTATGCCCCCGTACTGTTCGAGTGATGACGGGTAGTTTCAAGCCTAATAGGCTTCAGGAGGCTCTTTTGAGGCGTTATGACCCCTCAGATCTTCCTGGCTCTGGGCTGATTCTAGATGCTCTTTTGTTGGAGATCTATATAAGAGTGAGAAACTCGCCGGCCGATAAGCGTGGTTCGTTCCCTGAATCTGAGATTCAGGGACTTCAGGAGTTGTTGGATGCCAAGTCAGAAATGTGAGTGTCCTTGTTGTTTCTGCAACGATGTTGCTACAACTATTATTGACGAAATATTCAATGTGTGCGATGTGTGCTCCAACATCGTGGTAGACCAGTATGGTCTGACCTTTTGTCCTAAGTGCGAAGAGTACGAGTCCGTAAGGAAGTCACAGGAAGACGACTTCGAGTGAACTTGAAGAATGGTCGGCGAATATTCTTGGTGTGATTGGGTCTGGAATCCGATCATAGGCTGCAACTCTGTAAGTACTGGCTGCCTCAACTGTTACGCCAGGACACATGTAGAAAGATCTAGTGGTCGGAGATTTGGAAAACTGTTGGTGAATAAACAGGTCCTCTATGACCCCCTTAGGACTCACAAGTCTCATATGGTGTATGTGTCCGCACTGGGAGACCTATTTCACAGGAAGGTCCCTAAGGACATCCTGTTAGAGATATTCGATGTAATGAGGAGGGCGGAACACATAGTGTTCCTAGTCTCCACTAGACGGGCGGGTAGAGCCGTTGAGTTCCTATCACAAAGGAAGATCCCAGACAATATCTGGGTAGGCGTCTCCGCAGAGGATAGAGAGACAGCCAATAACCGTTTGGCCTCTTTCAAACGTCTTGACTTCCCCAGAAAGTTTCTAGTTCTAGAGCCTCTTTTGGGTCCTATAGAACTTGACCTTACTGGTATAAAACAGGTTGTAATAGGTGGTGAGTTGGGCCCCAATGCAAGGCCTTGCTATTTGGTCTCCATCCTGGATGTGGTAGAACACTGTCGTTTGGAAGGAGTCCCATATTACATCAAGAATATTGGATCCTTTCCGGTCCACAATGGAATTAGATACCAATTGTCTGAGACAGAGTCTTCCAATAGCAACAACTGGCCGAAGATACTTCGCCCGAGAGGACAGCTTGTTATGAGAGCTTCTCTACATGAATATTCAGGAACGAGCTGAGTCCTATAATAGGACATTTCCAAAGTGGCCCCCTGTATCAGTACATGATCGGTGGCTGCATGCGGTTTGGATCTTGGGCAACAACTACAGAGGCTCCGGGTATTATGGCTCTTACCCTCCTAATTATCTAAGGAGAGTCATGGCCCTTTTCCCGGATGCCAAGAACGTGTTGCACCTGTTCTCTGGTAGTCTTACCCCGGAGGGACTCTCAGGGTTTCCTGGCCAGCATGTACGAGTGGACATAAATCCTAAGTGCAAACCTGACATAGTCTGTGACGCTGTCACACTGTCCAGCGTCTTTGAGGAGGAAACCTTTGATCTGGTATTGGCTGACCCTCCTTATAGCAAGGAAGACGCCGAGAGGTATGGTGTCCCTATGATCAACAGAAAGAAGGTTCTAGAGGAGGCAGCCAAGGTTACTACTGTAGGAGGTAATATTGTTTGGCTCGACCAAGTGGCCCCCATATTTCGGAAGTCACTTCTACACATGTGGGGACTCATCGGCATATTCAGGTCTACCAACAACAGATTTAGAATGGCCTCCATCTTTTCCAGGGTTGGAAAGTAATCTTGTTGAGGCCGGACATGGGATATGGAACAAGGTTCTGGATCGTATCCAATCCTGGTACTGGGATTCTTCACACATTGAAGACGAAGGCTTAGAGCCCCCGAGTAGAAGACTAATTATAGCCATTTTTGACTATGCTGTTCGTCTTGTAGCAATGGGCATGCCTCCCCCAACTGGCGTATGCCCAGATGGAGAAGGAGGAATAGTCTTCGAGTGGTGGCTTGGTAGTAACCTTCTTGAACTAGAGATAGATAGAGACTATCTCGTTACGAGGACACTTTTCAAAGATGGAAGAATCCGGAAGAGAGAATCCTTGGGTTCACTTAGAAGTCTCCGTTAAGGACGACCCCTTTTACAAGGGAAATAAACCTACTAGCTGGCGGAATCCTCCTCTAACCGGATACTCTTTAAGGATTGTGGTTGGTCGCAAAATTGGGATCCACTACAATAACCTATTAATAGGTTATGAACCTCCTGTTTACGGCACCAACGGACACTGGATTTTTAGGGGCAACTGGAAAGTTGCGGATACCTCCAAAAACAGGGTCTGTGCAGATAAGGGAAAAGTGATAGTGGACCCGGGCAGGACCCCATTCCCAGTCCCTGAAGGAATGGAGGAGAAAGTTGCTAACTGGTTGCAACTAAAGATAGACGAGGTTGTTGTGGAGATGAAGTCTTTGATCTCCCCACCAACCCCATGGGAAATCTGGGAGTGTCTGAGCAGTCAGGAAGACACGAAAGAGCACTGTGGCCTGAGAGTAGGGAACCCTTGGGGCCTTGGACTTGTTGTCTCCTGGAAGACAGATTTTGTGGCCTGGCCGGTTGACACCTTTCAGCTTCCGGAGGGAGCCCGGGAACATGTTGTAAGACATGCCCAGGAATTGGTATCCTCTGAGATCCACAAAGTTTTGCGGGAGCTCACTTGATCATGACTGCTCCAGACTGTTTTCTTGCCCTCTTGGGAACTGCCTTTCATCTGATAATCATATCTATTTGTCTTGTGTTCCTGTGGACTATTATCTTTAAGCTTCCTGGAAAGACTTGGAAAGACTATATTCTGGTACCTCCACTCCTCGCTCTCGCTGCTTTGTCTACATACGTCATGATTTACACTTGGGTTAATTATCCAACTTGAATCATGTATACTATCCCTCAAGGAGGGATCTTGGTGGTTCCTCTTAGTTCCTATTGCATACCTTGCCGTCCTGCTTGGCAAGGGTAGAACAAAAGGTGTGTGAGATACGCCCGCCTGTAGGAGGGCTTAGCAGCTTGGGCTGCTCTTTTTACTTATTAGTAGAATTTTTATGGCCACTAATAAATCCAAGATAAGAGAATGCCTGGAGAACAACAGACGGCCTCTGTGGTATCTAGATGAGCTTGTAACAGTCCTGAAAAGCATCCTTAAGGCACGAGAGGACAGCAATTATGCCAGGAAGAAATGCTTCCATGGTACTGGTCCGTTAGTCCTGAGCGCGGATACCTTACATTCCATTTTGGGTGATAACAATCCTAGTGCAATCTACCCAAATGGAATCTACCCAGCGATAATAAACACTTTGTATGCAATGGGCATTGTTAAGCGTTACAGAGGATACATGTCCTCTACAAGGCCGAGAGCAAAAGGCAGGAGAATAAGCACGTATGCTGTTCGTGCCCCTAGCAGCATCATCAAGTGGACTATTGATGAGCTCTTAACTGGAACTTTGGAGAAGATATGACTACTATAACTAAATCCTGGAAGAATAAAATACACTGGTATAAGCCAGCTCTTGTGGAGGTCTTGAAGGCCATCTTGAAGGCTAAGAATAGCCCTAATTCTCGTCTAGCAAGGCTCTTCCCAAGGAGGAGGCCACTAATCTTCACGGCTGATACTCTCTATGAACTTTCTCCGAAAGTTTATGAGGATACTTGTAATACTAGCGCGATAATAAATACCCTGCTAGGGTTGGGTGTTATTGCTGAGCATCACAACACTTCAGTGGTGAGATCCAAGAGGCGGGAAGCCAAGGGAAGGATCATTCGTGAATATCGTGTAAAGGCAACCTCTAAGGAAATCCAGAGAGTTATCGATGAGATAACAGGATCTTAGGTCTTTTGTGGAATCACAATAGTGAGGAACCAACGTGGTAAGCTGTCTTAAGGATCTGGTCGAAAGACCGAGTATCGTGTCATGGGCCGCCAAGACAACACTGGATAAAGACAAATTCAATATTGCGGTCTATATCCTACGCCGGATAGTTGAGTCCGGCGGCTCCATAAGCTATGGAGAACTATTCCCAGAGAATCTAGGGACTCCCGTCATTCGTGTTATGGCTTCCTTGGTCAAAGGGAATGTCATAAGGAAGACGGGATGGGTAATTAGTGATACTGGGAAACCCGATCCCATTTACGAGCTGGTGTGATGATTTCTCTGGTCCTTCAGGCAGTTGGATCTCTTGTCCTGCCTAACTTACGGTGCCCACCTGAAAAGTTGGTGGATGTATCCGTTATAGAGAAGAAGGCTGGAGAGACCTATATTCATCTGGGAATTGGCGGGGCCAACACAGGCCCCGGCCACATGATCGTAGCTACCAACACTCCAGATAAGCAGGCCTTCTCCATTCTCTATGACAAGGACACAGAGAAGTGGGTAGCTCGCCCAACGAACACTAAATTCATTCCAATAGGTACCAAATATGGGATCAGGTGGAAGTGGACAGGTTGGTCCTTCTTCGGAGTCTGGGACATAGATACGGGAGAGATCACTCTAGTTCGCAAGAAGTCTTCTTGCCTAGGCAATACTTTCACCCCTAAGATCACCTTCCCCCCGATCCCTAAGAACCTGCCGACCTCCTTCAAGACTGACAAGTATGGAGTATTCCATTTGGGCTGTCTAAGTGGGAAGAATGTGCCCTATTTAGGACAACTTCTGAAGGCGGGCGCTGGAGACCAGTATAGTCCCTCTTGGAACTGTCCTATAAGAATAAAGGGAGATGGCACTTATTTGGTGTTTGGATTCATAGATCCAGATAACGCCATCCCAGAGTGGAACGAAGAGGACAACTGGTCTATGGCCGCAATTGAAGTACGTGGCACCACCATAACTGTCCTGTGGACCTTCGAGCCTTAGATGCAATGGAGTGTTACACTTCCTGACTGTGTAACTCCCATAGTAGTCGAGTGTCTGGATCTAAATAGGATCAGAGGGCCGATCGACTACATGGGGAACCACCTAAACAGTAACCTGACCGTCTTAACGTCTCTAGACGGACACATACCTGACGTTCGCATAGTTCGGATACCCAGGATAGGCAGCTACGACGAGCTGAATGGATTCATGCTCAGAGAGCTGTCCAAGCATGTGGAAACTTCTCACATGCTAGTCTTCCAGTGGGACGGCTATGTCGTTAACCCTACCGTCTGGGACGACAACTGGTTGGATTACGACTATATAGGGGCGCCTTGGCACTCCCTAGGAGGGAGACCTGCCGTAGGCAATGGAGGTTTCTCTCTTCGTAGTAAGGTACTCATGGAGAGTGTCAGGGTCTATTTCTCCAACAGGGACCTTCCTTTGTCGGATAGTGGACGTGTAATGGCAGAGGACCTTGTTATCTGTGCTCATCTTAGACCTATGCTAGAGGAACGTTTGCAGGTGAACTTCGCCCCAGTCGAAGTTGCCTGCAAGTTCTCAGTCGAAAACGAGAAGTGGAGAGGGCAATATGGCTTTCATGGCCTATACACCTTGTCCACTTCCGACCTACCATCCTAAAAGGAAGAAAAGATGGATTCTCTGATAGACATGGAAGCTATCCTCAGGAACGTCCAGGCCGAAAAGATCAATCTCAAGGTTGGTCTCAACGAGATTGCTACTCTCGTGGAGGTCAATCTCACGGAGGAGCTGGATCGTAGACAGAAGGCAGCTTCGGAGAAATTGAAGCACCTGAGGGAGGACCTGGAGGACCTTCTCAATAAAGAAGCCAAGAGAGTATCAAGGGCTGAAGGTCCTTACAAGCAGATAGCGCAACTAATGTCGGCGTTTGGGGTATCCAAAGCTCCGGTTAGTGTCGCTCTGTCGTGTGGCAGTTTGTACATATCTGTAAGTCTTGGCAGAGATTTGTGCTCCGAATGTAATCCATTTGTCATTAAGGCAAAGAGGGCGAAAGGAGCGCCTAAGTCTAGTAATCTCTGCATTGAGATCGGCGTACCTATCCCCAAGGAGATAGTGGCAGTAGAGGAACAGATTAGAAAAATCGAAGAGGAGATGAGAAGAATACATGAGGAGAGAATGGGTCTGCCGAGTAAGATCAAGAGAGCAAAGGCAGAGATCGTTGCTAGGGCTATCGACAGTGGGTCCGTCAAGAAGAGCCTCTTTAGTAAGAGCAGGAAGAAGTGAATCTCGAAAACATCCTTCCTAAGGACGCGAAGATCCCAGTCTCTTTGGGAGAGATCGCCGAGGCCGTGGCCGACGACTACGTTGAGAGATTGAGAGAAGAGCGTCAGAAACTTTACTCAGCTAACACAAAGGGGTTTTTTGATGACCCTCTCAGAAAGGCTGCGGAATCTGAGATGCGCCAGATACTTAGGGGAGAAATTGAGGTCTCAGATGAGAATGTCAAGAAACTAGTGAAGATCGCCCAAATCCTTGGTAAGGAGTGGGATCTTCGGTTTAGGGGCAAACTTCAGCGTCAGGAAGAAACGTTCTTTTCCTTTTTGATTTGCTTCAGCCCTTTTAATTTTAGGGCTGAAGTTACTATTCGGGAAGAGAACTTTCCCGAAGCAATGAAGATTGCCAGGGAGCAAGAGGAGATACGCGATAGAATTTGTGAGCTGCATAGCCTCCTGTCAGATCAAACAGCCCTGAAGAAGCACGTTGAGGGGCAGGTAATCCGCAGCATTCTAACTACTGGTGGAGTACAGTTCAACCTGGATAATGTTCCTATCTGGAACGCAGGTAACAAGATTCACTACACTGATCATACCTGCATAAAGAATAAGAAACTGTTGAGGACGTCGAACCCTAAGGAAGTTACGTGCATTAGGTGCCTGCTGTGGTTGTCAAAAAAGGGCTTGCTCAAGGAGTGACAGATGGACCTTCGGACAGGTTAAGGGACTATCTTGATAACGATACCATAGCAGAGATAGAGGGGAGATTCGGGGGTACAAGCTTCTCCCTTGGAGATTTGTCCGAGGCCGCCGAATTTTTCAGCAGGGTCATTCAGAATCTCTACACATCCTCTCAGAATAAGTACCACGAGGCTATAGACCATATTACCGATATGGTTTATTGGTCTGTCAGGGATGGTCATTGTCTAGATGTGAACCAAGAGGCCTCCGATGTGATCGCGATGATGTCAGAGATTTTCCACAGACATGGCGGACACATAACCGGTCATGCATTTTGTGCATGTGACCAATATACTCTTAGAGTATACTTCTATAAGGAAGACTTTTGTACCCTTCGTGTAGATATACCTCTGGAAGAGCTATGCAAGTCTGGAACTTTGCTCACGGATATTGAGGAGAGCCAATATGTAATTAGGCTTCTTAGCGAGTGTGCAAGACATATTAGACTTGGCAAAGGCTCATCTTTCCTCAAAAGGTTCCTTGCAAGTAAGATGTATGTTGGCAAAAAGGCTACACTCTCGAAAGCTATGTTAGATGCGACACTTAGTGAGGTAGGTGTTTCTTCTATGAAGTTTGGGGTTATAATTCATCTTTCTGGCAGCAATTGCGCCAGGGAAGCAGAGCACCTGCCGAGGGAGCCCTCTCTGGATAATGTTACTTGCATTAGGTGCCTAAGAGAGGCTACTCATGGAAGCTCTGATAAGAGACCTTCTTGAAGATCAGTGGATTGTTCAGGCACACACGAAGTTTGCCCACTGTGAAAGTCCGAGCTTTTCGGACCTCAAGGAAGCACTTAAATTTCTAGCCGCTGCCGTGAAGTCTAGTAGGGACGAAGTTGCTCGTAGGCTAGACTCGGCATATTGTGATCTAGAAGACAAACTGATCGAGGCTCTAAATAGTGGTGGTAGCCTAGAGGGTCTATGTACCACAGAGAAGAAGCCTCTTCTCCTTTTTATGCAAGACTTGTTACGTCGCAACTTAGGTAGCCTAAGGGCTACACGATGTGGTCGTCTTGAGAAGGAGCTCTGTGTTGAGTTATCATTCATTGGGTCGGCTGGATCTATAACTGTGACCACTTCTATAGATCTGTTTGGAGTGAATCCTTCCTTAGCTTGGGATCCCAATAGACCTTACTACGGAGTATATACTCTGTCTTTTCTAGAGACTGTCCTTCATGATTCTTCTGTCAACCGTTTTGAACCGTTACTATTTTGGGAAGCAACCAAGGAAGATTGTCCCCA
>RFGN01000145.1 GCA_003696645.1 Gammaproteobacteria bacterium
AAGGGCCTCGATGAGTGCTTCGCGGTGTTCGGTGTCATGATAACGAAGAAAGGCCTTTTGCAATCTTCGCTCTTCAATTGATTTGGGAACGAAAAGTTTTTCGCCCTTGTATCTGAGCCGCTTCAACGGGTTTCTTTCCGAATGATACATGGCAGTCGCCAGGGCCATGGGGGAAGGGTAGAAGGTCTGGACCTGATCAACCTTGAAGCCATGTTTTTTCAGCCACAGAGCCAGGTTGACCATGTCCTCAAGCCGACTTCCTGGATGTCCAGCAATAAAATAGGGGATCAAATATTGCTGCTTTCCGGCTTCTTTTGAATATCGGTCAAACAGTCTTTTGAAGGCATAATAGCTGCCCATGCCCGGCTTCATCATCTTTGACAATGGGGATGCTTCGCTATGTTCCGGTGCAATTTTCAGATAACCGCCCACATGATGTGTGACAAGTTCCTTGATATATTCCGGATCCTGGACAGCCAGATCATAGCGGAGTCCCGAAGCAATCAGGATACGCTTGACCCCTTTTATTTTCCTGGCCCTGCGATAGAGTTGCGTTGTATGTCTATGACTGGTGTTGAGATTGCTGCAGATCGTAGGATAGACGCAGGAGAGCCTTCTGCAGGCTGCCTCTGTCTCCCTGTTCTTGCAATGGATGCGGTACATGTTGGCAGTGGGACCGCCGAGGTCAGAGATTGTTCCGGTAAAACCTGGTACCTTGTCACGAATCTCTTCAATCTCCTTGAGAATGGATTCTTCAGAACGACTCTGTATGATCCGACCTTCATGCTCGGTGATGGAGCAGAACGTGCAGCCACCAAAACAACCACGCATGATATTGACGGAGAATCGAATCATCTCATAGGCGGGAATTCTCGCCTCTCCATAGACAGGATGTGGTCTGCGTTGATAGGGCAACCCGAATACCAGGTCCATTTCGTCGGTTTCAAGTGGTATCGGTGGAGGATTGACCCAGATCTCCTTCGTATCATGTCTCTGAACCAGAGGACGTGCATTATAGGGGTTGGTTTCCTGGTGCAGAACCCGCGAGGCATGAGCATAAAGGACTGGATCGTTTTTTACCTTGTTGTATGAAGGGAGA
>RFGN01000146.1 GCA_003696645.1 Gammaproteobacteria bacterium
ATGAGATAAATCTTCCCATCCCATCCACCCCGGCGATAAGCAGGCATCATCCTGAAGTTCGGAACATAGTATGAGAGATCAGAACGCAAGCTCTGAATGTCATACTTGGCCACACCAGACAGTTTGGCATGAATCTCGTCAACCAAGGTGATAACAGCGATACGATCCATTCAATCAGTTCCCCTTCGTGGCATCAACCCAGACTTCTTCCAGCCCTTCTTTGCGGATAGTCACGAGATTATGGAGAACATACTTGAGATTCTCAAGGGAATCAACCAAAATCGTCAGCTTATGCTCAGCATCTGCCATGCGCCGCGCATACATCTCCATGTCCTGATATTCTGGATCAGCAGCTGCCATCGCGTTGACCTCGGTGATTTTCAGATTGCCGAATTTGGCAACGGCTTCTGGATCAGACATGAAATACCGCTTCTTCTCGGCAAGAAGTTGCTCGGTCTTCATTTCAAGGATCTTCCTTGCCTGCTGGCAATCAGTCAGAATACTCCCGTAAAAATAAAGCAACCCCGGTAATTGCTCAACGAGAGTTTGCAAGTTCCCCACCGGAACCACGTAATATCGACCATCGAGTATGGCTTGTTTATAGTAGGTGATTGCCTTATCTATATTGCCAGCCGATGGATTCTCACGAATCGTGTCAAACCACTCAATCACCTTGAATGGCTGACCAGATTGCATGTCGGGTTCAATATGAGGACCGTCCTGTCGCTCGCGGAGAGATTTAAGACGCTCCTTCAGGTTACCCCGGTGATTCATTCTTCGTCCTCCACGACTTCCACAACTGCAGTCTCAACCGGCTCATCTTGATCTTCTAGGATCGACCCGGCAATTTCCATGAGATGATCGGCGTGACTGAGGAAGTCCTTGCGCCGGAACTTGACTACTTCACCAGTAGGCTCAACATATTCAAACCAGCCCGGGGATCCCTTGCGAATCATCCCTTCCTGCATGAGAACCTCGAAGAGCCCTGAATACGGATCAATACCTGTATCATAGGGGATAGCAATATCGACCCGCTCGAACGGTTTAGTGACTCGGGATTTGATGATTTCCATGGACGAAATGATGCCAACCGTATAGCGATCTCCACCCATCTTGTTCTTCACGTCCGCCAGAACATGACCAAAAAGCTCCTCTCGCTTCTCATCGTCATCAATGTCACGAAGCTGAAGCTCTTTCTTGGTGAGCAGCATGGCGCCAGAAGCATAGTATAGCACCTTATGACCGCCGGTCAACTTATGCTTGCGTCCATACATGTCTTGGTTGTCCATGATATGGAGGATGCCGATTGTCAGAACCGGAAGACGGGCGCATAGATGAGTGACAGATTTGATCACGTCTCCGAGCTGCTTGGCTTTCTGACCCATATCACCGACCAGTTTGCCAGCTTCCTTGCCACCAATGCGTTCCCATTCGGATTCGGTTACTGCGGCTGCCCACGAATCAACCACGAATACCAGCGGGGGCATATCTTCTGAATAACTCTCCCGGTAGTCTTTCGTGATCTTGGCAATGATGGTCTTGATCTCTTCGAGAGTAGCAGCAGATACGTATAGGAAACTGTCCTCAGAGGTATCTACTCCCGCCCGCTGGAACCATTCCTGACCAGTTTTGCCATCAGTCGCGTGCTCGACATCAATCCATACCACATACGCTCCATGCTCTTTCTGAGCATTGGCTGCGGTAGTTGCAGCAAATAGCGATTTTGCTGATCCGGATTCGCCATAAAACGCATAGTTGCGACCGAATAGGAATGCCTTGTCAAATTCTCCACTCCAACGGCGATTCATCGCATAGTTGCCAGAACTGACCCACAGATCTTGGTTCACAAAACCAGTGGATGCTGTTGGAAGTTTTACAGATTCCATGATTCGGTTGACGCGAGTATGAAACTTGTGTTTGGCCATGATGAGATCTCCTATGAATGCGGCGGCAATCCTAACTAAAGAATTGCCGCCGCCAGTTTCAAGAATGGCTGTGGAGTGAATTACGCCTTTGCGGCGCGCTTACGGATAGCTGCCAGACGTGCCGCACTTTCCCGTGCCGAAACGGGGGCAGCAGGAACATCCTCATCAGCTTCTTTCGTCACCTTGGCAGACCGACGCTGAATTTTGGACCGGATATTCGCTACCGCCTCTTCAGCAGTATCGCTGGTTTCTTCTTCCACTACCGCTTTCTTGGTAGGTTTGACCAGCTTCGGTTTCGGTTTGGTGACTGATTGCTTTGGCGAAGCACTAGCACCACCCGCCGTTTCATTGGTAGCGTTATCCGTCGCCCGATAGATGCTCAGCCCATATTCCGGTGATTCCCACTCAGGATTGAACCGACCATCAGATTCACCCTCAGCCACCGCAATGGCTTCTTCGAGGATGTCCATGTATAGCTCATACTGCTCAGCCGTGGGCCGCTTGGGCATATACTGAGTCAGATCAAGCAGACCATTCTCGGCGATATAGGCAATTTGTTCATCGTCGAGAGGAACCCGCTCAGTTGACCACATGGAACTGCTATAGTCGTTGAACTCCCCTTTCTTGGTCTTGCGGAAGATGAACTCCCGGACCATGAACATATCGACAAATTCTTCCTCGGTCATACCCTCGGGAATTTCGTCATTCATCAATGCCTTGGCATCTTCGACCGTATAAGTCCCCGTTGGCATGTCGGTGAACGTCACAAGCTCAGGATCCAGCAGTGGCTGAACAATGGACTGATGGGGGGCCTTCGTTACCCGAATGACCGAAAGCTCGTTAGGATTCTTGTCAGACCCACTAACGATGAACCCCTGATACAGATAGTAACGGCGGGGCCATACCGAACGAGCCACTTTCAGTTTGTGCTCAGCAGTTGCCGTATCACCCGAATCCTTGGCCTCATTAGCATCTCGGAATAGCTCATTGGCCCTCGATAGCAGGGGACAATACTGCTGAGTCGCCCGCATTTCTTCCCGGCTGACAAAGGTAGCCAGCGAGGGAATGGTGACATATACCGGCTTATCATTCTCATCGAAGAACTGGAACCGGAAGTTCACAACCTCTTCCCAAAATCCTGCGGTGATTTTGGATTCATACGGGGCGAAACGAACCCGGGCACTGCCATTCATTGGTAGATCGCCCGGTGCCCAGAATGAATTGGTAGGGGCTGCTTGGGTTTTTTCTAGAACTCGCTTACGGAAATCTGCTAGTGTTTTACGTGCTGTCATGGTATTTCTCTCTCTCTTAGGTTGTTAAGTTTGGTTGGATTGGTTAGGTTGGTTTGATTTTGATTAAGTATTTGTCTTCTTCATGCTCGTCCTCTTCTCATGGTTTGTGTCTTACTTATGGGTCGTGGATGACCATGCCAACCACCAGTGATGAAAAATCATTCAACTCCTGTTGATCCAAAACCGCCAGCACCACGCTCGGTTTCGGTGGCTTCTGGATTCCCCATGATGATATCAAAGTCATCCACCCGGATCGAAACCGGGACCATCTGGGCAATGCGTTCATTGGGATTGATAACAACCTGATCCGCTGAGTGGTTAATCAGCAGAACCTTGATCTCCCCGCGATAGTCTGAATCAACAATCCCGGGCGCGTTTGCAACAGCAATACCCTTGGATGCCAGCCCAGATCGGGAGCAGACCATCACCACGACATCATTATTAAAAGACGAATAAACCCCGGTCGCGATCATCTCAATCGCGCCGGGATACAAACGGACTGGTTCCTTGAGATCTGCCCGTAGGTCGATTCCCGCAGAACCAGTGGTTGCCTGTTTTGGTGGCTCAATCCCCTCGTTTGACGGATTGAACCAGAATCGGTTTTTGCTCATTATGCCTCCTCATCATCCGAGAAGAGGTCGGCCACAAGATCGTCGAGATCATCAACGGTGACCCCAGTGTATTGGTCACCCTCGACAAGGGCGCCAGCGGCCTCGAAGATGATCTTTTGCTTGGTCATGGCTGCCTCCTCTCGTTTCTTCTGAGGGTCATATAGCATATGTGCTACCTGTTTGTCAAGATCTTTCGTCATGTTTATCACTTCCCAAGTTTCGCGTCCGAGTGCAGACCAAGAAGATACAACGTAATGACCCGATTGCCGTAATCGACATCGAAGACTACCCCGATACGCTGCCCTTGCAAATGCGCCCAGAGCTTGTTCGGACCAGCATACGGGAGATTCTGCTTGATCTGGTGAACGTAAAACTTCTGAGGATACTCGGAAATCATGGGCTTCGATGATTGCTGCATAATGAATGCGAGCAACTCTTTGAGTGCTTCTGCAACCCTAGAGTTATTACGATACTTCTTTGCACCTTTCTTGAATTGCTTTGTGTTAACGATGGTCCACCCGCCAGAAGAATCCCCGGAACGCTCCGAGGATTTCTTCTTCTTGGATTCCATCAATTGGGTAAAAAGCGCCTTGAACCTCATGTTAGTATTTACTCGGATAGCTCAGATGACGAGTTTCCAGAGAACTCCGACAGGGCATCCGCAACGTAGCGATGCGGTTGATTGACCACGGGATTGCCCCCTTTTGTCACTGCCACGTGCTCTGCTTCTACTAGCTTGACCAGAATTTTCCACATGGGCAGGTCATAGTAAGAAGACAGGAACTCCAGCTGGGCCTTCGTTTCGTTAGGAACCCGGACCCCCATGAACGTGGTGGTTTTTTCCTTTACCATACGATAAACTTCAGACAATGACTTGTCGGGAAATGCGACCCGCCAGTCTTCGCCCAGTTCCTTGGAAATGATCTCTTCCATTTTCTTCTTGGATAGTCTCATCTGTCATGCTCCTTTCAAAAGTATTCACTCTCCACGAGTAGTCCAAATCTGGATATGTTATCCTTGATTTTCAACAGGTTATTCATTGCCGCGTATTGTGATAGCTTGATAGTCGGATATTTCTCGGTCCGCCTATTTACGGTGCTCACGATCTTCTCGTCAATACGATGAGCAAGATCGTCAGGAAGGCACTTCAGATCAATGAGTCTCTGGTTCCTTAGAAATGCGTCATACACAGACACCGGAGTATCCCCAACCATATAGGTGCAATGGATGAGGTCATTGAACACATCATCCCCACCATAATAGGCTTCCATCAGCTTTTTCTTCCGCACGCGCGGATATGCGGACGGGATGGAGTCACTTGGATCACCTCGAATGATTTTCTCGAATAGCACATACCCAGGATCGAACTCCACCGGCTCCCCGTCATCGGTAACTGCCACATTCCAGTTGGATCCATACAGGTCAATAGACCCAAGTGTTGGCTCATAGGAATAGTTGAACACCCGCCCATCATGGAACAACTGGTTCTTTACCGGACTGAACAAAGATACTTGCGAAGACACCAGCTGCTGGAAATCCTTGTCTCCAGAGATGATGATAGTATGGCACCCATCCATGTCATGCAGGGCGCACCATCGGGCGATGATGTCGTCTCCTTCTGCTTTGTCAATTCCATAGATGGAAGTCATCTTGGTGCTACGATAGGCATATTCCACGAAGTCGTCAATGACCATGTGGATCAGATCCATGTCCTTGATCTTCTGCTCGGACCGTCCGAGCTTGCGCGTTGACTTGTATTGCTCAAAGATGTCTTTCCGCCACGAAGATCCACTATCACTGACCAGAACAGCGTGGTCGGCAGAGAACATCTTGAAATACCTTGCTATTTTGAACCAGATGGATTCTGTCAGATCAATATACAACGCTTCATCACGCGAGATGTCTTCCACGTCATCGAACAGATCAATGGCTGAGTGCTGATTGTGCTGAGATGAAAAGGAATGATACGCATGATGCGCGACCGAGTTGACATCAACGATTATGTAGGTAGCCATGCCATAACCCTCACGAGGAACGCTACTCGCTAAATAGGTTATGGCTTTTCCTTGTCAACTGGCTCCTCTTCGGAAATCCCTTCGGATTTGATGCGTTTCACGGCAGAGGCGAAATCAATCAGGTCAACCAGCGTCTGTGCCGTGTTGATCAGATTCTTGCTACCAGTGGAAATATCGCTGGAGAATACGTTTCGCACCATCATATTCCTAGCATTCTGGATCAAGGAAGACAGCTCCGGGACAGACATCTTAACGATGTTCTCCGGGCTATACTCAGAATCGTCCTTGTGGTCATACCAATTTACATAACGATGTGATGCCAGTTGCTGAACAATCTGATCGTCAACTGGTTCTTCGTCTTCATCATCTGTTGATGGATCGAGCAATGGCTTCTTCGGTTGCTCTGTAGATGGCTCAGGGAGACGATCTGGTAAATCCAGATCGGCGATACTACCTCCGATCTCCCTAAGTTTGCTACCAAGCGGATCTCGTTCTTTTGGCACATCTTGCTCTGGCACGTGGCGCCTCCATACAAATCTCTATGGTATTTACCGAACAACGGACGCAATCGCGTATTTCCGGTGCGTGTTCACAAAAACGTGAGGATGTCACCCTAA
>RFGN01000147.1 GCA_003696645.1 Gammaproteobacteria bacterium
GGATGCCACGAACAGATAGCGGCCATACGCGAAGAACCCGTCCTCCATCACAACGAAAGCCGCCAGCCAAAACGCAGCGAAAATGCCGATTCCGCCGAGCGAGGAAACGCGCTCCCGGTGGTTTTTTCGGGGGTCGTTCCGTTCCAGCAAATTGCGCTCGCGAGCGAAATCGATGATGCCGGGAATGATGGAGCCGCTAATCACGGCTGCCAGGAGGAAGGTGGAAAAAAGGGCCATGCTCATAGCTTTTTGGGTCGGGATATAGGGGAAATGGGTAAAATTTCCTTCCGATTTGCTGTGGAGGCGCCCAGGGAAAAACGACTCAGCTGGCATTCCCTTCCGCCACACTGAGCTTTCCTGAACCCTATCGCCGGTCTGATGCCTGGGTCAATTCTTTGTTCAGGAAAACCTGCTTGCGGAGCCAGCGGCTCTGAAGGGGACTTCGAAGCATTTTGTCGAGGGCATCCAGGTGACGCATGTGGTGCAGGTCGGTGCCCAACAAATCAATCATGCCGGCCTTGAGCAAACGAAGCGCCCCCTTCCTGATCTGTTTGCCGTAGTAGCCCGAGGGGGACAGCAGATTCAGTTGAAGCAAGCAACCGTTATCCTTCAGGCGGTGCACTTCCTCGAAAGCCTCCAGCAAATAGACATAGCGTTCCGGGTGGGCAATGATGGGACGATACCCCTTAGACTGGATGCGAAACAAAATCTCGTACAAATTCAGCGGGGGCGTGATGCTGGACAATTCCAGCAAGACATAATCCCCTGGAAAGGTCAGCAGGGGCTCTTTGTCGAGCAGTTTCTCGAAGTGGGCATCCACGTAATATTCGGCGGCACAAAACAGCTCCACTCCGAGGCGCGCTTTTTCCACAGCCCGCAGCAGCCGTTCGAATGAATCCAATATGGCGTCCCGACTGTTGGGGTAATAATCGGCGCGAACATGAGGCGTCGTGATGAGGCTCTTGAAACCCAACTGAACCAGGCTCCGAACCAGCTCCAAAGATTCTTCCACGCGGTCGGCCCCATCATCCACACCGGGAACCAAATGAGAATGGACATCCGTCTCCAAAAAGGACAGATCTTCCACCTCTTGCCTTTGCCCATAGGGCCACTTGAAAAGGTGCAACATTCAAAAAGGCGTTTTGAATTATGGTCTTGCAAGGGGGGAAGATGATACGTTGGATGCCAGATGAGAGAAAGCCCAGGTTCAGCCGAAGCACGGCTTCGCCTCCCATAGGTCGCGCCTATCGATCCACTGCATAGCCGATTGGCTGCCTCCGAAAAGGCAGCACCCAGACTTTGCGTTCCAAATTGAATGAGAATCGTTTGGCATTATGTCCCTCGTCACGCGCTACATAGACTGCTTCATTCAATTTGACATTTGGGGCACCCCGAAGCCTTTCCAATCGAGTCTTCGGGTAAACAGACCACGGCACCATTCCCCA
>RFGN01000148.1 GCA_003696645.1 Gammaproteobacteria bacterium
ATGTCAATCCTCTTCGCTCGCGAGTGGTTCAATGCAACGCTTTAGCAGTCCATAAGAGACGGCGGGCAAAACCCGCCGCCAGATCTCAATAGCAAAAAATGAACCTAATTCAGCCTCGCATGCCCGGAATCAAACGCCTTGAACCTGAGGTAATTCCTTGCCGGAACATTTATCTTTTCCCCGGTTCTCGGATTCTTTGCCTGATGTGCCTTCTGGTGTTTGCGGTAGAACTTCCCCATCCCCTTAAGGCGCACTTCTTCCCCCTGATTCAGATGGGCGAAGATAGATTCCTTCACCGCATCAATAACACGCCGAGCCTGTTCTTGCGTGACTCCAGCTTCCTTTGCAGCTTCCCTCGCCAGGTCCTGATCGCCCACAGCCCAAGCATCAAGTGAAATCATCAGAAATATGCAGGCTGCAATCATTTGAATAGTACTGCGCATACACCTACCCTCCTTAAACATTAATCATTGCCCAATCAGGCACAGAAAAAGACTTAGCAAAACTTTATCGGAACTGCAAGGTGATGGCACTAGTGGTTTGCATCGTTGTTGGATCGGACCAGGCTTTTCAATGTGGAGAGGATGACTCCGATATCACTCAACACACCCGCGTTTTCAGCATATTCCAGATTGATCTTGATCTTGTCGGGAAGGATACGCTCACAGTACTCGCATTCAGGATCACGAGCCTTGGCTAGAAGTTCACTTTCATTCCGATACTTGATGGAAGCAGGGTCCGTGATCCCCGGCATCAGCTTCAGCACCTTTTGTTGGTCATCACTGTATCGAGCAACATATTCGGGAACTTCAGGGCGCGGACCAACCAGTGACATGGTCCCCCGTACCACATCGAACAACTGCGGCAGCTCATCGATCTTGTATTTGCGGAGAAGCTTCCCGATTCGGGTGATGCGAGGATCCTCTCCAATGGTCAGCGCCCCACCCTTTGTTTGGGCATCCAGCACCATGGTTCTGAACTTGTGAATCCTGAAAGGTTCCCCACCCTGGCCGATTCGCACCTGCCGAAAAAAAACGGGCCCGGGACTATCCAGACGGATCACGATCCCAATGAGCAAAAAAATGGGGATCAGCAGGATCAGCGCGGGAACAGATATGGCGAGATCAACCATCCGTTTGATTGTCATGCAAGAATCCCTCGAACCGCTTCAATCACTTTCTCAATGTCTGAATCACTCATGCGTGAGTAGATAGGCAGACTGACACAGCGCGAATAAATGGCCTCGGCTACCGGGAAATCTTCCTTGGAAAGCTGATATTTCTCCCGCCAGTAGGGGTGTCGATGCAATGGGATGAAGTGAACGCTGCATCCGACGCCAAGGCGGGCCATTGCGTCAATGAAATCCTCGCGGGTTACAGACGCATCCTCTGCCAATCGGATGACGTAGAGATGCCATGCGTGTTCGTCCTTATTCGCGGGATGAGGAGGAAGCCTCAGGGGAAGTGCCTCAAAAGCCTCGTCGTAGCGCATCGCGATTTCCATTCTCCTCTGCCTGAATCGCTCCATCTTTGACAACTGATGAATCCCGATGGCAGCGGCCAGGTCGGTCATGTTGTACTTGAAACCCGGCGCAACCACCTCGTAGAACCAGCTCGGCCGGCGGGATACATACCGGTCGAACACATCCCGGTTGATACCATGCAGGCGCATGATGCGGCACCGATCCGCCACCCATTTGTGCCGTGTGGCGATCATGCCCCCCTCACCTGTGGTCATTGTTTTCGTGGCATAGAACGAAAACACCGTCGCATCACTTTCCAGCGTACCCACCAATGACTCACCAACTCGTGTGGGAAGAGCATGGGCCGCATCTTCCACCACCTTCAGCCCATGCTTTCTTGCGATGTCAATTATCGCATGGATATCGCACGCCATGCCGGCGAAGTGAACGGGAATTACCGCCTTTGTCCGTTCGCTCAGGTTCCGCTCAATGGATTCCTGGGGAAGATTGAAGGTTGCTGGATCAACATCGACAAACACGGGATCGGCGCCCAGATAACGCACGACCTCTGCCGTGGCCGTAAATGTCAATGTCGGAACGATGACCTCGTCTCCTGGACCTATGCCCAGTGCCTCAAGCGCCAGGTGCAGGCCTGCCGTGGCAGAATTCACGGCAACCATTTCCACACCTCCGCCCAGGACGCCCGCGAACTCCTTTTCGAACCGCCTGACCCGTGGGCCGGTTGTGATCCAGCCGGATTCAAGCGTTTCGACAACTTCCTGTATCTCTTCCTGGCCGATATCCGGCAGCGCAAATGGCAAAAAGCTGGTCATGTTGCGTCTCTCTTATCCATCGGGTTTTCCAGCTGCTGATTCCGAAGATGAAAAAGTCCATGGGTACGCAAAAAGGGGACAGTTCTCTCCAGACTATAAGCAAACCAGGGTGAAATGGGTGCAACCACACGAGCCAACGGAGGGGCCAGTGTCAGTGAACGGAAACAGCACTTCATCCCAGGAAACAGCCGACGAACTTCACGCTTGCCGATGCCGAGGGTGTCGGGATTGCGCGGGTGGCTAATACGAAAATCATAGATCATGATGGCGCCACCAGGCTTGAGCACGCGCCGCATCTCACTGGCCAGCTCCATCCGGGCCGCAGCATCCAGAATCGAGGAGAACACGGTATTGGCGCACACCAGATCCATGCTCTGATCGGCATACGGCACCTCGCCATCGGTCACACGGAAATCCACGTTCGGCGCGCGACGCCTGGCTGCCTCGATACGATCCGGGAGCAGATCGATGCCGTGCAGCTTCTCCGGCCTCGCGCCCCAATCAAGCAGGCGGCTAAGCCAACCTCCCTTTCCACACCCCACATCCAGTATCTCCTGTGATGCCAGATCCACTTTTCCTGCATGTCGCATCACCGAGGCGACAGCCTGATAAAGTGTGTATTGCGCCAAGAGCATTTCCGGACGATCCCAGCGATATAATTGCGCTTTACCGGACGAGTCCCGGTATTGATAAGCCTTTCTGATCCGTTGCACTTCGTTCTTTTTTTTCACGACAACATCACCTATATTTTGTTGACAGGCGTGTAAGCTGCCGGTACCCGCCCGGCAAGCGCCTTAAGCACACCCACCATGAAGCCCGCATTTGCCAGGCAGAAGCTGTACACCTGAGCCGCCAACGGAACCGGCACCTTCATAAGCCCAAGTACGGCGAGCAAATAGAACAGTACCTGAATGCCAACAGCCACCTGATACAGCACGCCATCCTGGAGTAGAAAAAAATTACTGATAAACACAACAATCATAGCAAACGGCGTCAGCCAACGCCCAATCTTGTGAAAGAAAATCGCCAAACTGTATATGGGGTGCTGCACAAGCCCGCGCACCCCCCACCGTGTGATCATCCCGTGAAAATTCTTGGCCGTCATACGCACACGGGCCCGAAATTCCCGCTTGGGATTATCCGGCATCTCGTCATAGGCAACCGCATCATCGACATGTACACACTTATATCCTTGCAGCACCACATCTAAAGGTGTTGTGAAATCCACATCCCCACTAGCTGGGATGTCCCGAAAAAGTTCCTTGCGCACGGCACAGCATGCTCCGCTGCCAAACACATACACGCCTAGCCTCGTCTCCAGCCGGCGCAGCAGATACTCAAACCGCCAATACAGTCCAGCGGATTGAGCAATGTCAGAGCTATCTCTATTGCGATACTTCAGCATACCCGATGCATAACCCACGGCTCGATCCTGAAATGGGGCAACGATCTTGCGAAGGAAATTCCGTTCAAATTCAGTATCTGCATCGGTGAACACCACGATTCTCTCTGAGCACTTTGACATGCCCACATTGTGCGCATGCGCCCTACCCCTTTGCGGTTTCAGGTCAATGACTTTGATCTTGCCTCCATGCTTCTCTACATGCTCGCGAACCTGTCTTACGGTATCATCGTCAGACCCATCAGAAACCACCACGACTTCGATCAGATCCTCAGGATAATCACATGCATAGATGTTATTTATGCGTGAAACAATCCGTATTTCCTCATTATGTGCTGCAATGAGAATTGAAACGCCAAATAATGCTTGATCCGATTCGCCAACCACTTTTTGGCCCCGAAAACACGTGGCGAACTCCAATCCCCGCAAAAGAATGGGATAGGCCAGCCATACTGCCACTAAAATTGCAGCGCAGCCCCAATAAAGCCAGATACTCAAGTGTCCACCCAAAGGCCCGCCAATTTTGCTGGGATTGCTTTACAATTGCCATGCAACCATTCTTCCTGAACCCAAGCCAATAAAGGCATCCCATGTTCTAATAGATGTCGCTTCATCCTCATCTTTGTCATCATGATCTACTCGCCATCAACAAGGTCAAAAAATACACTTCTCCTTTAGCGCCTAATGCACTGAATTGGCTCAGTCTCGCAAAGCACGAGCGCTTGAGCATATCCATTTAAGAATGCGTTTCGCTTTAAAATATGGAGGATATTGAAGAAAAGAAACGACCATCTCCCTAAACGAAGTCAGGTAATGGCCTGCAATGAAATGTTGCCTGGCCGCAACATAACCAAGATGAGCTTTGGCATATCGTTCAAGGCCAAATCGCTGATATTCCGACCAATGCTTCTCAAACAAAGCAGATACTCGATCAATGCGTTCTTGCAGCTGAGCGCTTCGTCCGGACTTTCCGCTATCTCTTAAACAGACCAACTCCTCAACAACATAATCCACTGGATTTCGCTTTGCCAATCTGATCCAATAGTCCCAATCTTCTACTACATCAGAATCAAACCTTCCCACTTCAACAGCAGTGTCCCGCCTCACCAAAACAGAAGACGCCGATCCAGTGATAATCTGTTCCTTAAGCAATGGTTCAAGCACATTGCCTGCGTACTGTGCAACAGCGTGAGAAATAGGATAACTCCCGGACCTCTCATAAATCCGTGACGAACAATAAACCCAGTTCACATTGGACTCTGAGGCCTTTTCCAACTGTCGCTCCAGCTTCTCTGGCAGCCACCAATCATCAGCATCCAAAAAAGCGATCCATTCTCCTCTTGCCTTCTCAATTCCGATATTTCTGCAAACAGAAACCCCACGATTTCTGCGATTCCTAATCCAGACCAACCTTTCGTCTTGGATCCGATCATCCATTCCCGAAAAGGGGACCAAGCTACCATCGTCCACCGTAATCACTTCAATGCCAGAAACCGTTTGATTGATCGCGCTAGTAATGCACCTCTCAAGATATTCTGGCTTGGTGTTGTAATTGGGAATGACCACAGACACTAGAATGCTCATCTAGGCACACTCCACACTTCTATCCAGCATACCCTTAGGTAATTCACCCTCATTCATCACCGAAATTGCAATTACTGCTAACTCGAATGCTTCGTCATACTTCTCGTTTTCAACTTCCAAAGCTATCGAGCGCACCCCGAATGCCCCCTTGCATTCATAATACCAAGGCCAACCCCCATCAGTAACGATAATATTATGACAATATGACCTGTCCAATCGTTACTGTAAGCATCTCTCACCACATAAATTAATCCTAAGCACACCACAACAAGAAGAAAAGGTTTGCACAAGCTTGACCAGTACCACTTAATTAGCTCCCCTTGTAGGATTCTTTTATGCATAAGGGGCATCAAAATAATCACATAACCAAGATTGTGGAGAATCCTCGGCATCGCTGCGCCAAGAATGCCAAAATTTTTAACACAAATGATCAGCAATGGCACCTGAAGCGCAAGCGATACCGCATTATAATACATTGCCAAGCTGGACCATCCGTGAGCAAGTTGCATTACATACGGTATGGCCATAAGCGCG
>RFGN01000149.1 GCA_003696645.1 Gammaproteobacteria bacterium
CTCTGTTCTGGATGTGCCGGTGGTGATCGGCATGATTTACACTTGCACCGCCACGGCCATTCCAACGGGCAATTGCTCTGACTTCCGTCAGGCGGTGGTGAATGTGATCGAAACGCCCGAAATCACCCAAATCACTGCTTTCCCGGATACGGTGGTTTGTGCCTTAGATCCCCTAATTATATGCGGTCAAAACAGTGTGCCGGATATTGATTTTGACTACACATGGACCACACCGAATGGAACCATCATATCTGGAACCGCCAGTGGAGATGAGGTCTTTTGCGATACGCTTTCACCAGCTGGAGCCTATGGTTCAGGAACCTATACATTGGTTGTCTCAAATCAAGGTTGTACTGACATGGCTACCATAGATGTTGAAGTCATCCAGGTTCCTCAATGTGGCCCCATAATGGGTGACACGCTTTTCTGTGAAGGTGACTCCACAACTTTGTGGTTCTGGAACACAAATGATTTACTTGATACACTGATAGCTATCTGCATTTTGCCAGATAGTACTGTGGTAATGGATACCATTTTTACAAATGACACTATCTATGTTACGACCGAATTGACTGGAAATTTCTGTTGCTATTTCACTACAATTGAGGGTGGTTGTGCTTCAAATATGCAGTGTGTTATTTTGGAGGCTTTGGTGGTTCCAGTTCCTATAGTGACTTTGGATACTTTAGAACTTTGCGATGGAGAAACACTCCAATTAACAGGGTCAACAGCGGCTATAGTAACTGATACGATCACCTACACCTGGACAGGTCCCGGTGGGTTCATATTTACCGGAACAGCACCTGCCTCAGGTCCATTCCCGGCTACGGATACAAATCCTCAATCGGGCGCATATTGTTTGCAATTGAGCGTCACTGAAGATAGTGTAACCTGCTATTCTGATTCTGTTTGTGTAGAGGTCATCGTCCATCCAACCCCGGTAATCGACGGCATCGATGGTGGTGGTGAATTCTGTGAAAACCAGGATGTTACCCTCACCGCCACGGTGACCATTGCCGACGGAAGTGATATGAGCTATGAATGGACACTGAACGGCATGACCATCGATACCGGCACGGTTGCAAGCGGTGAAACGCTGACCCTTGCTGCCTCAGCTGCCGGAGAGTACTGCCTGATCGTCACCTCTGATTTCGGATGCGCCGATACGGCCTGTACCAATGTTTCTTTCCTGACCGCACCAGACCTGCTGGAGGTCACCGGTGGGGGTGAGTATTGCGAAGGCGAGTCAGTGGAACTCAGCGGCATGGGCACACCCGGCCCTGGCACAGTGACCTACACCTGGAC
>RFGN01000150.1 GCA_003696645.1 Gammaproteobacteria bacterium
AAACTATCTTGCCGATCAGAAATGGCCGAATGGAGAGCCGATTATCCTGCGCGATTACCAAGTCGATGCAGTAAATGCAGCACTATCCAATCTGAACGGGGTTCTTGAAATGGCTACTGGTTCAGGGAAAGCACTTCCGAATGATGCTGTTGTTTATACGGACGATGGCGAACCAGTCAAGATTGGTAATCTGTTCCCTGGAGACATCATTCAGAGCCATAATGGGGCTCTTACGTCAGTCATTGGTGTGTATCCACAGGGAATCAAGGATGTATGGGAGGTTGAGTTCGAGGATGGCAGGATTGTGGAATGCTGCGAGGATCATCTCTGGGTAGTTGATCCGAATATCGACAACCCGATGGCATACCTGAACCCGTTTACCGGGATGATTCTTTCTACGAAGAAACTGGAACCGGGAATGTCGATCCCCCTGACCTCGATGCGTGAGGGCTCTGGCGATTTTTATATTGGGGACGATATGCGGGACATTGATGACAGCTGCCCTACGGTAATGGAGATCTATAACAGCATCGGATCAGCTGATTGGTCCTACATGGATGTTGTAGAGGGGACTATCAAGCAGTCAGCAATTTGGTCTGCCAATATCCTACCATTCACTGCTCTCTGTCTGTATGAGCTGTTTGGGGAAGAAGCATTTGATGGCTATCACATGCTGATCCCGAAGGATTCTGTGCGCCATCCACAGGTCTTCAAGAAGATCATCTGGATGCACGGGGGCAAGATCGTTGACGCTGGGGAGCACTTCAAGGTGTTCAATCTGGCTGCCGCGAATGCCATCCGTTATCGGTATCGACCGATGGATCTCTATGAGGTCATCACTAGGCAGGATCGCCTCTATATCAAGGACATCAGGAAAACTAATAGGTCAACCAAGATGACCTGCATCAAGGTCGCTGACCCGACCGAGTGTTTCATCACCGGAGATTCCATTCTCACCCATAATACCATTGTGTGCGCAACGATCTCCAAGATCGCATCGAAAATTGGGGATGTTGTTGTGATGGTTCCTAATGTGGACCTCTTGCTTCAAACGGCAAACACCTTTGAACACGCTGGTATGGACGTGGGGATTTTTTATGGTGAGGTGAAGAAACCCAAACAGGTGACTATCACCACATGGCAGTCCGCCAACAATTTTCGGGATCTCATCAATGACAAGACACGGTGCCTGATCGTGGACGAATGTCATCAAGCGAAGGCATCCGTGATCCGCGATATTATTACTACAGAGGCAAACCACGTGCCGATCAGGCTCGGTTGTAGCGGTTCCCTTCCAAAGAATGACGCATGGCGCCAGACCATTAAGGGAATCCTTGGTCCGACTGTTTTTTCTATCAAGTCATGGCGGTTGGTCAACAAGGGTGTATTGGCGCAATCGACCGTAGTTCCTGTTGTGATGGACGACAAGCCGCATTTCAGGAAGTATTGGGAAACAGTCATGAATCAAGAGACTGGTGTGCTTGAGAAAACCTATTTCTCTCAGCTTCCCTATGCCAATCAGATGCGGGCTATCCTCTCGCACCCTGATCGAACTCGGAAGATCGTTGAGTTGATCGAGACGATTGCAGATACGGGTAATACCCTTGTTCTGGTCCCATATGTGGATACTGCCAAGGAATTGTCTGAGATCCTGTCATGCCAAGTCGTGCATGGGTCTGTCAAAGGCAGGGATGATATCTACCAAGAGTTCAACTCTGGGGACAAAGGGACACTGGTTGCTACCTATGGAGTTGCATCTACTGGGATTGATCTCCCTCGAATCCAGAATTTGGTGCTCATTGAGCCTGGAAAGAGCTTTGAAAAAGTGGTTCAGACTATTGGTCGTGGACTACGCAAGGCGCATGATAAGTCAGATGTGCTTATCTTTGATATACACGGCAATTTTGGGCTCTCGCATCGCCATTTCAACATGCGTAAGAAAATCTACAAGGAGATCCATGCTCCCATCGACGAGGCCATGACCTTGAAATACTCGGATTGAGCCCTATTTCTTTACCAGAAACCTGATCGGAGCAGAAACAATAATGCAGGTATTGGGAGAAAACGGACAAATAATTGACACTGATAACATCAGAAAACCGTTCCACTTCTATACGTTCAGTTACCGGGATCCCGAGAATGTAGATTACTACCTTGACTATTCAGGTAGCATTCTGTCTTTTGATTTCCCGGGCATTCAATTGTCTATCGACGGGGAGTTACACGAGTTCCCGAGCAATTGGGGTATTCTCTGCTATGGCGGGGATGATTCTCTTATCACGATTCCTCTGAGTGATTTCATCGCCATGCCTCACAAGGTGGTGAGCCGCTCGATGGATTTCTGCGTAATCCCTCATATCATGGATGCAACCATCACGGGGATCATCCCGCGTCGGAACTGGACTATTCCAAACATCCCCAGCAAGAGCTTGATGGCATACCCGCTCAAGAAGCAGCAGACTCATTCAGTGGCCGGTGAGACTTCTCCGTTGTTCGTATTGCTGTTCCCGATGGGGATTGAAAAGAGCTTCTCTCTGGAGGATTACATCGTCTGATGGCCTATAAGCTGAACATCATGGATATCATGCGCGCGTGTGCGAACCATGACTATGGGTATTATGATAGGGAGATCAGGGGGTTTCCTGACAGAGAAATCGAGTTTGCAAAGAACATCAAATGGCTGATCCCAAGATGGTGGACAGGTAACAAGGATGCTGCTACCGAGGAAGTTCATGCTATGGTTTTCAACGCCTTTCTGAACGAGGATTGGGGGTCACTATCGGAATACCCCGATGTTGCTTTCAAGATCCTGTGCGCAATTCATGCTGGCGGCTTCTCCCGATTTCCGAAGGTCACAAAGAAGAAGACTTCAAAAGTCGATCTCCTGTTGGCAGAACATGGCGTTGATCCACGAACACTGGCAGAGGATGAGAAGACAAACATCCTCGCTGATCTCGGCATTGACAATGAGGACTGAAGAATGATAAAGAGGCGGAATAGGCTTGATAAGGCATTGCTTATGCGGCAAGTATGCCCATATTGCTTACGAGAGCATGCAGAGGACACGCAATGCAAAATGAAGGACAGATTCATCCAGAAGCTGATCTCGCGGATGGATTTTCGAAAGAAGCACCCGGAGTTACATTACCAGATGTAGATTTTGATCTATCTGGGCCGATTGGGCTGTCCGAGATCGGCACAGTTGCATCCATTATTCGTGACAATGAGTTGCTCAGGCATCCATCCGGTGTATATGTGAGCCGTGTTCCTGTGGATCCGGTTACTGGACAGTGCTCGCTGGACCACCACCGTGCTGAACACCTTGGGTATCCAAAAGTTGATCTGTTGGTAAACAGATCATATGCGGCTTTCCGATCCACGGACGAACTTGCAGAATATGTGAACCGCATATACGCGGGTGAGTTCCCTGCCGAGCATTTTCTAGACCCCAAGTATTACGAGGGCGAACCAAGGATCCCCCAACTATATCGCCATTACGATATGGTGTTGCGGTATCCCCCGAAATCTGTTGATGATGTGGCTATCTTGTTTGCGTTGATTCGACCTGCATGTAGGCACCTCGTTGGTTTGCCTATTGAGGAGATTGCTCAGAGGATCTGGGTTGAGAAGACAAAGGGATACCGATACAAGAAGTCGGCTGCGTATGGGGTCGCTCTTGGAGTGACCGCGTGGCTGCTGCACGAGGTTGAATCTCATGGGTGATACCAAGTATCTGGATGTGTTTGTTGATCGCTCGCATTGGGATCCTGTAGTCGTTTACAAGAAGCGACTACCGGGCGGCCATGTCATCAAAAAGCACAAGGTCCATAAATTCGAGTATTCTTGTTATGTCCAGAGAACCGCTCTTGAGTATCTGGAAAGTGCCTTGCTCTTCCCAAGGGATGATTGCAAGGTTCTTCGTATCGAAGAAACCGAGCGCTCGGCTCTAACGGGGGAGGCTGATCTCGTCAAGCTGGTATTTAGATCTCGCAAGGACATGGCAAATTTTGTCAAGGACTGTGAGGTAAAGACCTTCGAGGCAGATATTTCCCCTGAGTGGAAGTTGCTAGAAGCGGAGTATCAGGACGTAGATGATAGTATCCCGTTGAACTACACCCTGTTCGACTTGGAGGTATACAAGGACGCTGACAAGGAC
>RFGN01000151.1 GCA_003696645.1 Gammaproteobacteria bacterium
GAAAACGACTGGCTGGAAGCCATCGTGGCCCTGCCCCTCAACATGTTCTACAACACCGGCATCGCCACCTACATCTGGGTGCTTTCCAACCGCAAACCCCAACACAGACGCGGCAAGGTGCAGCTCATCGACGCCACCAACTGGTACCTGCCCCTGCGAAAAAACCTCGGTAAGAAGAATTGCGAACTCTCCGAAGAGGACATCCGCCGCATCGTGGACACCTTCCTCGCTTTCGAAGAGACCGAACAATCCAAAATCTTCCCCAACGCCACCTTCGGCTACTGGAAGGTGACCGTGGAGCGCCCCCTGCGCCTGAAAGGCATCGACCCCACTCGGGCTTACAAAACCGCCGAAATCAAAAGGCTCAAAGAAGAAGCCGAACGCAGCGAAGACGCTCCGCCCGTCATTCGGAAAATCCACAAGGCCGGAACGGCACCCGATCCGCTGCGGGGTTTGTTCGAGGTGGAAATCAATGGGAAGCGTCGTGTGGTGGAGTACGAGCCCGACACCGACCTGCGCGACACCGAACAGATACCCTTCCTCGAATGCCCTGCCTGCCAGCAGCCCGGCTATCTGCCGACCGCGGCAGACCAGCGCGCGGCCATCGAGGCTTTCCTGCGCCGCGAGGTGATTCCCTTTGCCCCGGATGCCTGGTACAAGGCCGATGGCGTGAAAGTCGGCTACGAAATCAGCTTCAACAGATATTTCTACAAACCCAAACCCCTGCGCAGCCTCGATGAAATCCGTGCCGATTTGCTGGCAGTGGAAAAGGAGGCGGAGGGGTTGTTGGAGGAAATCATAAAAGGCACAAAACATGAATAGTCAAGTGTGGACATACCCTGGCTCGCGCTGGTGGAAGTTCGACTTCCACACCCATACACCAGCATCTAAGGACACATATTGGGCTAATGACGGCATCAAGCTTTCGCCGGAAGATTGGTTGCTTAAGTACATGAAAGCCAAAATTGATTGCGTGGCCGTGACGGATCATAATAGTGGAGAGTGGATTGACAGGCTCAAAAATGCTTATGCACAGATGAAGGAACAGGCCTATGCCGGTTCACCGCCAGAAGGCTTCCGCGAGTTGATCATCTTTCCTGGAGTGGAAATTTCAGTAAATGGTGGCATTCATGTACTGGCCATTTTTGAACCTGATGCAGCGACCAGCGACATAGATACATTGCTTGGCAAAGTGAACTATATGGGCACCAAAGGCGATAGCGACGGAGTTACCACCAAAGGTATCGCAGAGGTTCTAAAAGACATTTTGGAAAGTGGAGCCATCCCCATCCCTGCACACGC
>RFGN01000152.1 GCA_003696645.1 Gammaproteobacteria bacterium
CCAAAATGTTACAACTGCCTCGTCAAACCGTATTGCAGTTATCGACGAAAAACAACCCCTTGACAGCTTGAAATGGTAACAAGGACGCCCGACAAACCATAGGCATAAACCCAGAACCATACAGGCCCGTGCCTTGATGACAAGATTCAAGCGTACCTGTTCCATTCTGAGGTTGATTTGGTGAGCAGCTATTCCATCATTGAGCAAATATATTATCCTGATAGTGGATCCATGTGGCGCAGCCTATCAAGCCAGCTTGACCTATATCAAGTAAAACCGCAAGACATCCGAGAACCGGCATATCAGCCGGCACTCGGAGTTACGGGAGGAAAGATTCTTATTACTGTTCGATCCTGGAAAGAAGATCAGGGTTGGTCACAAGATTTCTGACTCCATGGCCATGATCCTCATCAAAGACATTTCCTTCGCACCACTTGCCTACAGTATCAATATTGACCTTGGCAACCTTTGGTCTGACACTCCAGGTAACCTGGAAAGGTGAGCCCTTTTCGTTATAACCCGGCCCAGTTGTCGATCCGGCATATTCAACAGTTTTCCCAGTATTATCGGGGATGTTCAATGCCTGGTAATAACCGTTCCTCTTCCCAAACTTCGCCAATTTGCCAAAATCCAGGGCCTTGTCGTCGTTGACAAGCACGTATACTTGCGTTTCCACTCGCAACTGAGGGTTCTTGATCGACTCACTCAGACAGGAGCCCAGAGTCGGACCTGGTTTAATCCGAGCAGTCGAATAGACATAATGTACCTCGATCGTATCCCCAGGAGAAAGGCTACCATGTGGGCTCGGGCAAATCTCATGATCCGTATGTCCTAGCTCCGAGTGAGAGAGCTTGCCATTGTATCGGTAACCACTTTGATAACCGTGTCCATCTCCATTACCAGCATAGGTCGTGAACTCGCCGCCCTTGTGTTCAGCATTCTTGTGAAAATGGATATTACAGAGGTTCATCTCGTCATAGGCTGGAGCTGCAGAAAACTTGACCGGGTTCTTACCGCTCCTCGAATCGATATCTCTGGGTGATTGTGGTCCAAACCCCTTGTCCCGGGTGTTTTCTGCCAGGTGGTGACGCTGACTGGCAATAACCTCGTCCGATACCATTTCATGATGGCCGCTGGAATGTCCTTCACTGGCCTGAATATTGAAACTGATCGCCGCAACGGCCAATATATGGAATGATCTCATTTTCATGTACAAAACCCTTTTTTGATTTATTGCTCGACACCCCTGTATGACGATGCAGGAGTCATAAAGCTCAGTCTACAGGAAATACGATCCTTGTCGAGGTCAGGCACTTCCTTTCTCTATACAACATACGTGATGGATTGATCAACCAATTCAGTTCATCATGTCCCATGAAAGAGCCGTGCCTTTTTTTGCATCGATCTTCAGGGTGCGTCCCAAGACGGATTCATAATGTTTCGGAGCCAGGCCGAATCCAGGACGGATGCAGCGAATATTTTTTCGTGTGAGTATTTCGCCTGCCTTCGTATCTTCTGTCACATAAATCGATCGCCTGAACTTTACACTGGAATCTTCTGCAGCGACCTTACCCTTTTTTACTGCACCGAGTGCCTTCCAGGCATCTCTAGTCTGAATGCATAGCTGCCTGAATTCATCCGGTTCAAGTGAAAAACTGCTATCTGGCCCATCATGGCTTCTATCCAGGGTAACGTGTTTTTCGATGATCCTTGCGCCAAGCGCTATACTGGCTATTGCAACAGTTGTCCCCAGTGTATGATCTGAAATGCCAGCCATTACACCGAACCTTTTCTCCAACTCCCGAATCGTCAGCAGATTACTCTGTTCTATCGGGGCAGGATAGCTGCTGACACAGTGCAACAATGCCAGATCTCTACATCCACTGTCACGGGCCGCCGCAACCGCTTCACCGATTTCTTCCCAGCTGGCCATGCCTGTCGAGATGATCATCGGTTTCCGTGTTTGCGCAACATATTGGATAAGGGGAATATCTATGGCCTCAAAAGACGCAATCTTGTATGCCGGGGTATTCAGTTCCTCAAGCAGATCTACCGCTGTTTCGTCAAACGGTGTACTGAATATCGTGATTCCCAATTGCTTTGCATGCTCAAAAAGCGGCTGATGCCACTCCCATGGCAAGTAGGCCTTTTCATATAATTGATAGAGGGTCTGACCATCCCAAAGTCCGCCATGGATCACGAAGTCCTCCCGCTGGCAATCAAGAGTGAGAGTATCAGGCGTGTATGTCTGCAACTTGATGGCATCGGCGCCACAGGATTTGAATGCCTCAATACACCGAAGCGCATTATCAAGACTGCCATTATGATTGGCAGACAGTTCAGCTATCACATAGGGGGGGTGATCTTTATCAATAATACGGCCTTCAATGATCATCGGGTTCCTTGGAGGTTTTCAGCATTTTACAAGAAGTGTTTTTCATATCGCATGTGGCCATGTTGCCTGATGTACTGTTCAGAAAAACCCAAGGATTTCAACAGTTGTCTTGATGCTTTGTTGGCTGGTTTGACCTCTCCAAAAACCATGCACGGCCCAACTTCTGATAAAAACTGATCAATGGCCACATCAAGCATCCTCCTTGCCAACCCAAGCCCACGGTAGGGCGCTGCCATGGAGTAGCTCATTCTCCAGCTTTCTGATTCATATTCAAATCTTACTTGACCGATCGCATCGTGATCTACATTTTCAATAATGAATATTTTTCTTCGCTCAGGGTTCATCAATATCTCCTGATACCACTCATGATGATCTTCTGCTGAAATCTTTCCGGATGAAAATGACTGTTTTCTCACAGCCAAATCATTGGCCCACTGCAGCAGAACGGGTTCGTCCTCCCTCTTGGCTTTTCTGGCTACAAGCTGATCAGGTAAACAGTTCAGCCATTGTTGCATCACCCTGATCGTACCAAAACCATCAACCAGATTCAGACACCGCCTTGACCATGACTCGAGATCATCCGAACCAAGAATTTTTTTTATTTCTTCTCGCATGATTCGAGTATTCATATCTTCTGCTCTACCCAGCCAATGAATCAATCTTCGCTTGTGCAAACTTTCTGCCACAGCGACCTGGTTGTCGGCTACCGTAACAACCAGGGATGGAAGGCCTGAACAGCAACGCTCCAGACTTGTTGTGCCGCAGGCACCGATGGACAGATCCGCTCTTGCCATGAGCTCGGCAAGACACGGTTGATCAGAATACAGTTTCAACCGATTATTATCGCCTGCCATTCTTTCAATCCTGTAATAGTTGGGGCTCGACTTCGACAGCACGACATCGATCTGGACATTTGATCCCTCGGACAATATTGCTTCAACCGCCATGCTGGTCAGGTCTTGAGGATCGACTGCTCCAAAAAAGACAAGGATTCTCTTTATGC
>RFGN01000153.1 GCA_003696645.1 Gammaproteobacteria bacterium
GGATTTTACCATTCCTACCTTTCTCTATCAGTAAATCAGCGCGTTTTTCAGAGGGTCCCTAGAAGAGTCCTTTCAGATCAATACCAAGCTTTTTTTGCAGTTCTTTCTGGATTTCCTTTCGAATTTTTTTTGTGGCCTTTTTCTTGACCTGCTTGCGCACCAGTCTCTTGAGGTCAGGGTAATAGGAAGGCTTGTCGAAGGTGCCTCCGATACGCAAGGGGATGGTAACGCCTACGAGATCCTGCAAGTCCTTGCCACCCTGGCCCGTAGGCGTGGCAGTGATCTTGACGTCCGCAAGATAGTTGATATTCTCGTTTTTCAGGTTGACATTTCCATGTCCACGAAGCCGCAGAAACGGTGACTTCAGATCAAGGTTTTCGTTACTGATGATCTGGTTGGAAAGGTGAATATCTCCTTGCATTTCAGTGAAGTCTGTTTTCATGGGTGCAGTGCTTTTCGCAACGGGTTGGCCCTTCAGTTTTGCCCTGGCGGTTCGCAGGGTCTCCATGATATTGATACCATGTATGGCACCATCGGTGAAGCGAAAATGTACATCTCCCTGTGCAGTGTTCTGCAGGGTCTGAGGATCATTTCCATTGGCCTTGAGTTTTGCCTCAAGGTTGGCGGTACCGGAGACCAGGGTCTTTCCAAGAAAAACCCTGGACGCTGGAGCGGCCTGAATACCTTTTGCCTTTTGAGTGATGCTGAGCACAGGGGTCCTGCCGCGGACATCAATGCGTGTTTCTGTTGATATCTTGCCATCAAATAGGCCAGCCGTAACGGGGGCTATCGTGATTAACCCCTTGCTGGCATGAACCGGCACGGACAGATTGTTCAAGGTCATGTCGCTTACCTTGAAGGCATTGAAATGCAGGTTTCCCTGAATATTCAGGGACTTCAATGTTTCCGCAGGCAGGAGTGCCGCAACGGCAGGTGTAGCGGCTGCAGCTGCTGCAGTTTCGGGATTGTCGGACTTGAGGAGGTAGCGATCAAGATCAATACTGTCGCCATTGAGGTTGAACCGGTAGCCTGATGGTGCAAAGGAAAGGTCTGCTGTACCGGTTATCTCGGTTTGATCCAGTGCGAGTCTGAGATCCTTCAAATGAATGGTTTTCTGGTCACCGGCAAATTTCAGCGACAGCGCGGCAGACTGCATGACCTTGGGATCGGAAGTATCAACGGAGATGCCATACTGCTCAAGCTGTTTTCGCAGATTGAAGGGTTGAGTGATGAATTTGCCCTTGATGTGAGGCAGGGTAGAAAGGGAAGAGATTGTTGTAGCCAGGGCGCTGTTGATCTCGCCGGAGCGAATGGACAGGTCTACCTGGGCGGAGTCCTGCTGCAGATCAACCTGTCCATTGCCGCCAACAGAGAGCAGTAGTGGAGCGGGGAGTTGTGCCGAATTGGCATTGACATCAAATTTCATGGAAGAAAAACCGACTTTATTCAGGGCTTCATTGAAGTCAAGCTGGCTTTGCAGGAGGATATCTGCCTTGGTTCCGTCCGGTGATGACTGGATTGTTGCGTCGCTTTTCAGGGAGGTAGGCTTGCCAGGTTCAAAAGCACTGATATTCAGATTGAAAGGGTTGATCTCTACCTTCATCTGATTGAGGTCATCCTGCCACAATAGGGACGCCTGCCGAATCTGCAGTCCTCCCAGCATTAAGGTAGCAGGCAGGATTTGGGAAGTCTTCACGGTTTCGGGCTGCCGGTCCGAGGTGTCTTTTCGAGACGCGATATCTGATTGTTCTTTTGTTGTGGAAGCTGCCTTGCCGGGGGCTGCCGGGATCCAGTTGGAGGAACCATCCTTCAGCGTGACCAGTTTGACCTTGACCTCATCGAGGACAATCATCTCGGTTTCAATCTTTTTGTTGAATAAAGGCAGCAGTCTGGCGTTGACCCTGATCTTTCCGGTATGCAGTAGCGGTTCAGGCCCGAACTTGGCGGCATCCTGTATTGAAAGCTCATTGAGCTCCAGGCCAATCCATGGAAAGAGTGAAAGCTGGATATCTCCATTGATGTGGATATCCATGCCTGTCTGCGACCGGATTGCCTTTTCGATCTGTGGCCGGTAGGGGTTTATATCGATCAGGAAGGGCAGGATAATGGCGAGGAGAAGCAGAAGTAGCAGAAAACCGATACCCAGGGAAAGAGGCTTGATCAGTGATTTCATAAGAGTCGTTTCAGGCTGGTGCTTGACGAGTGCATTATAGCGGAATCGAGCAGGAATAAGATGATGACTCTCTCGGTAGATCCTGCAACAGACAGGCTTCTGTCGACATATGTTGGGAAAACAAATTTATGTTATAATCGGCTGTTTACTTCAAGAAGCAGAACGAGAATTGCAATGCCAGCGATTTCACTGAAAAGAAATATCATGACGCTTTACAGTAGTGCAAATTGCCCGCTGTCCCATCGAGTGCGCATGGTTTTTGCCGAAAAACACATTCCCTACGAAAAGGTTGAAGCCACAGAGGAGCAGGTTGCCGAGGACCTTGGCGAACTCAATCCCTATGCCAGCCTGCCTACGCTGATAGACCGGGAACTGGTCATTTTCAATTCGCAGATCATCATGACCTATCTGGACGAACGTTATCCACATCCCCCCCTTATGCCGGTTGATCCAGTTTCCAAGGCGCAACTGCGGATGCTGCTTTATCGTATCGAAACCGAATGGTATGGTGTATTGGATGACCTGAAAGGGGAAGACGAGAAGAAGGCAGACAAGGCCAGGAAAAGCCTGTTAGAGGGTCTGATTACCATTGCTCCGGCACTCGAGGATACTCCTTATCCCTTCTTGATGAGTGAGACGTTTACCTTGATTGACTGCACTGTGGCACCATTGCTGTGGCGTCTGCCTTCTTATGGTATCAGTCTGCCAAGGCAGGCCCGGGCCGTAGAGGAATATGCCGAGCGTCTGTTTGCAAGGGAGTGTTTTCAGGAAAGCCTGACTGACGAGGAACGCGAACTAAGATAGAATTCTGTACAGATGGAAATGTCACCTGTTCAACCCTATCTGATTCGGGCATTCTTTGACTGGATCCTGGATAACCAGATGACCCCGCATCTGGTGGTTCAGACGGGCCTGCCAGGTGTCATGGTCCCCGAGCAGCATGTCCAGGATGGCAGGATTGTTCTGAATATCAACCCACAGGCGGTTCGAAACCTTGATCTGGGTAATGAGTTCATCGAATTCAATGCCCGTTTTGGGGGGGTGCCCATGCAGGTCAGTTTCCCGGTTGCGGCGGTTTTGGCGATCTATGCCAGAGAAAACGGCCAGGGCATGAACTTCGATCTGTTGGGGCAGGCGGCAGGTTCTTCGCCCTCATCCCGAGATGATACCCCGGAGGCAGGAAATGAAGCTGCGGCCACGAACATGAATCAACAGAAGTCGGAACAACCCATGCAGGAGGAATCTGATACGCCGGCGCCTCCTCGTCCTTCATCAGGGAAACCCACTCTGCGGATTATCAAATAAAAAAGCAGGCCGCAGCCTGCTTTTTTATTGTATTCAGCGTTGTTGACCTACCACTCGGATTTCATATCCGACTTCATGGCGCATGGATTATGTTCCATGTGTTTCATTGCACAGGGATTTTTCATGGAACAGGGGTTTTTCATGCTGCACGGATTCATGCCAAAGCTGATCCGCCCTTCGTTTTTCGCAAGAACCTTTTTGCCGATGCCCTTTACCTTCAGCAGATCCTTGGCACTTTTGAAGGGGCCATTTTCCTCCCGATAGGCCACGATGGCCTTGGCCTTCTTCTTGCCAACACCTTTCAGTGCCTTGGCAATCTGCTTGGCACTGGCTGTATTGATATTGACCATGTGGTCATGGTCGCCACTTGCATGGGCGGTTCCGAAAAGGGCCAGGGCCATGAATAGAAACAGATTTCTTATTGCCGTCATATCCACTACTTCCTTTTTTTGTTGATGGGTCTCCGATTCTATGGCAAGCCTCAAGGGGAGGCCATGCCGCTTATGCACCAATCTGGTTCGTTCGTCCGGTTTTTTGCGCCAGGATGACAAGAGTTTCGCTTGTCAAAAGCCCTGTCTGCAGGGTATGGATATACCTAATATATTGAAAATATTGTGAATCTTGTTTATGGCATGGATATTGCATAGTTGTTGAGTGGCTAAGCAACAATATGGAGAGAAAAGATGAAAATGATTACTGCAGTCGTCAAACCGTTCAAGCTGGATGACGTGAGAGAGGCCCTGTCCGGCGCTGGTATTACCGGAATTACGGCCACTGAGTGCAAGGGGTTTGGACGCCAGAAAGGCCATACAGAGTTGTATCGGGGAGCCGAATATCAGGTCGACTTTCTGCCCAAGGTCAGGATCGAGATAGCCGTACCCGGTGAGCAGGTCACGAATGTAATCGAACTGATCAAGGAGGCAGCAGGGACTGGAAAGATCGGCGATGGCAAGATCTTTGTCAGCACCCTGGATGAGGTCGTTCGTATCCGTACAGGTGAAACGGGAGCGGATGCATTGTAACGGCGAGTTTGAATAAAAGGAGTATGAATATGGAAAATATTTTTGAACTGAGGTATGCGCTGGATACCTTCTATTTTCTGATGACCGGCGCCCTGGTGATGTGGATGGCGGCAGGATTTGCCATGTTGGAGGCCGGACTGGTTCGTGCCAAGAATACCGCCGAGATCCTGACCAAGAACGTTGCGTTGTTTGCGATTGCCTGCATCATGTACATGGTGATGGGCTACGGCATCATGTACCCGGATGGCGGGAATGGTGTGATTCCTGATTTTGCCCTGAATTTCATGTTTGGGGGTGACCATGATCCGGCTGAGGTGCTCAAGACCGGTGCGGATAAATGGTACGACGGTTCCTATTATTCCCGCATGTCAGACTTTTTCTTTCAGGTGGTATTCGTGGCGACTGCCATGTCTATCGTCTCTGGGGCCGTGGCCGAGCGTATGAAGCTGTGGGCCTTTCTGGCCTTTGCCGTGGTCATGACCGGATTGATCTATCCGATGCAGGGATACTGGAAGTGGGGAGGTGGATTCCTGGATGGTCTGGGATTCAATGATTTTGCCGGTTCGGGTGTGGTGCACCTTTGTGGTGCGTCGGCGGCTCTCGCTGGAGTGTTGTTGCTCGGCGCACGCAAGGGCAAGTATGGCAAGGATGGTTCGGTTAGAGCGATTCCGGGTTGTAACATGCCGCTGGCGACACTCGGCACCTTTATTCTGTGGCTGGGCTGGTTCGGATTCAACGGCGGTTCAGAGCTGGTGGTCTCCAGTATTGCCGAGGCCAATTCGGTGGCAGCCGTGTTCGTGAATACCAATATGGCTGCGGCCGGTGGTGTGGTGGCAGCCCTGATTACGGCCCGACTGCTGTTTGGCAAGGCCGATCTGACTATGGGGCTCAATGGCGCCCTGGCGGGTCTGGTCGCGATTACCGCCGAACCCCTCGCCCCCAGTCCCCTGGCTGCGACCCTGATCGGTGCTGTAGGCGGTGTGCTGGTGGTGTTCTCCATCATCTACATGGACAAATGGTTCAAGATCGATGACCCGGTCGGTGCCGTCTCCGTACATGGTATTGTGGGGATGTGGGGTCTGTTGGCGGTACCACTGACTAACAGTGATGCCACCTTCATGGCGCAGCTGATCGGATTGGTCACAATCCTTGGCTGGACAGTGATTGCCAGTCTGGCTGCCTGGGCCGTTATCAAGATGGTCATGGGGCTGCGGGTCTCCGAAGAGGAAGAGGTCGCTGGAGTGGATCTGTCCGAATGTGGACTGGAGGCCTATCCGGAATTTGTTGGCAGCAAGGGATCAGGGCTTTAGGCCTTGAATCCTGCTTGCAGGGTTTGATTTCAAGATTTATTTATAAACGGGAAGGAGTAGTCATGAACAAGTTTATTCAAAATATCGGTGTTTCACTGGTGGGCCTGGGAGTGCTGTCGGCAGCGAGTATCGCCACGGCGAGTGAGGCTGGTTATGAGATCAGCAGTAATATTGCTGCTACCAGCAACTATATCTGGCGAGGGGCAACTCAGACGGATGATCATGCAGCGGTTCAGGGTGGTATTGATTTCACCCATGATTCCGGCATCTATCTGGGAACCTGGGCCTCCAATGTCGATTTCGGTACCGGTGCTGGCAGTTCCGGCGAGGTAGAATGGGATGTCTATGGTGGTTATGCCGGCAAGATCGACGAGTTTGGCTATGATGCTGGGATCATCGGATACCTGTATCCAGATTCACAGAATACCAACTTCTATGAACTGGCCCTGAGCGGCAGCTACAGTATCGTCAGTGCTGGTGTCAATTACACCTTTGCCAGCGATGTGACAGATACGGGCAGTGAGGCTTTTGTAGATGGAGACTTGTACTATTTTGGGTCACTGGGTTTTGATCTCGCA
>RFGN01000154.1 GCA_003696645.1 Gammaproteobacteria bacterium
TCATACATCAAGGCAAGCGAGCTGGCAACAGTAATCGCACTTTCTGACAATCCCTATTTTTCGCGGAAACCTGGATGAAAAAGAGGACCACCCACGGCCCGGGCGGTCCTCAAATTCGGGTGTGAAACCCGATGACCTTCGGCGAATTTATCAACCTTCCTCGAAGAACAAGTCATTTTCCTTACCACAGCCAGGGCACGTGATCTTCCCCACGCCCGGCCGGTTCGCCAAGAAGGGATCATCCTTCCACACCAGCGGCTCGCCGCAGTTGCGGCAGGGATATGTGAGCCGCTTGATGTCGTGAACGAGGTAGAAGGCCGCACGACGCAGCAGCTCGCTGCGATTTTCGCCGATCTGCTTGCTCAGCCAGTCTAACCCTGAAAGGGTGTTGTCATCTATCTTGAACGTGATCACTTTCTCTTTCTTTGCCATCTTCTTCAAGTTGAAAAGCCCCGCACGCCGTGGGGCGTGGGGGCTGTGTCGTTCATGTAGATTAATCACTTACAATGTCAAATGGGATGAAGTGTGGCAATCTATTTGCAAAATCATGCGCCTCGGCTAATGTAAATGGGCCATTTCTTTTTACATAAGAATCCCCATCATCCGGATCAGTTTTATTATACGTTTCGACGTAGAAGTTTTTTTTGTATTCTAAAATTATTAGATAATCGACATCTACGTCGCCATCGCCATAATCATAAACCTGTGCCTTCAATTTGTCAATACCTTGTGGATGATGGACTAAGAATGAGTGCAAGTCATGCTCAGGGATCTCTAACAGCATCATGGTATCATCATCAACCTCGATTTCGTCAGGGTGGTGGTATGCTTTCACCGCTTCACGAGGACCGGCTACGATCGGTGATGCGTAGCAACAGGGATTGCGACAAAGGTCGCAATCATAGATTCTTCCTTTTGCAACAAGTTCCCTGATAATTTCAGGGTTTTGTTTGATTTTCTCTAACAAAAGCATGGTTAAAAATTTTTAATGTGAACAATACGCCCTGCCTCATCAGGCCCCGGGCGGGCACCCCGGGACGACGCCCCTGGGGGGCGTTTCGGCTATCAAATTCAGAAGTTGTATTGATCCGTCGTGACCAGGAACAGAGCGAGGTAAAAGGCCTGCTTTTCGGAAAGGCGACCTTTAA
>RFGN01000155.1 GCA_003696645.1 Gammaproteobacteria bacterium
AGCAAGGCCCTGAGCGTGTAAAACATGTGCAGGTCTCTCAAATTCCATGAATCAGCCCCGCCGTAGTACATCACCTTGTAATAGCGCTCAGCATCAACAACCACCCTGGCATTCTGAAAGGCATGGAAATAGGCCTCGCTGTGGTTCAGCTTCTGTCGCTCCTTGAGCATCTTCAGAAGCACCTGCATCACCTCTTTCTCACAGCTTTGCAACTGCCTGGAAACCACCATCTTTCCGTACTCAGCCGGGTCGGCCATGTGAGGTGACAGGCAAGCGTAATGCTGGCGCACCTGATCTGCCACTGACCGGTCTTTTTCTTCAAAAAACTCCACCACCCTGTTCATGGCATTGTCCATGCCGTAGAGATCGAGGCCGTAGATGAAAAATGGTTGCTGAGCTTGTTGATTGTATTTTCTTCCCCACTCTGCAAAATCCACGAATTCTTCATTGCGCCACATCCAGTGGGGAAAGCGCTGGAAAGGCAGGCGCAGCAGCGGTTTTGAACCGCCTTGCAGGTATTTGTTCACGATTTCCATGTCGGGCCAGTCGGCTTCGGCGGCCACGATGTTGAAGCCCCGTTCTTTTATCAGGGCTTTGGTGAGTTCCTGCCTCATTCTGTAAAACTCCGAGGTGCCATGCGAGGCCTCGCCAATGAGCACCACCCTGGCATCTCCAACCCGCTCCAGAAAAGAACCGAAGTCGAATGATTCAATGGAGTCAAACCCTTTTACATAGTCCACCAGTTCAGGAACCACGAGTTCTTCGGGAATGCTCTGTTCCTCAACTTTCGGCACATAAACCGGCTGCGGGATGGTGTAAGCACTGGAGTAAAAAAAGTGCTTGTAATGTCCTTTTTCATCGGCTTTGACCACCTCCAGGTAAACATGTGACCAATCAGGGCCGACGGGCAGCACGAGACTGCCACCGGGTTTCAGTTGCCGAAGCAAAACCTCAGGTATGTTGGGCATCTCACGCGCAATGAGGATCTTGTCGAAAGGCGCTTCGGTTTTCCAGGCATCTACAGCACTCCCGCTCTTGATGGAAACATTGCTGACCCCCATTGAATCGATGACCTGTTTCACCCAATCGTCGTACTGCTCATTGTCATCAATGGCGTAGACCCATTGGCAAATTTTTGCCAGCACCGTGAGCACATAGCCGGAATCCACCCCGATGAGCAACACCTTGTCCTCAGGCTGAGGGTCCAGCACCTCCAGCCATTTCGCCAGCACGTACAAACGGGGCATTAGCACCCCTTCTTTCAGTTGAATGCTGACGTCGTCATAAGCATAGGCCTTGTATTCCGCCGGCAGGAATTGCTCCCTGTCAACCGATTTCAACGATTCCAGGATGTGGTGCGCCTTCACACCCCTGGCCTCCAATTGTTGAGCGATCTTTTTCTTTTTCATGGGCAGTTGGTGTTGAGGTTATTGTTTTAGGTTTTTCAAACAGCGGGTCTCACAGGCATCCAGCGCTGGCAGGGTTTGAAACCACTGCCAGCGTTCCCAGCTCAGTTCCTCACTTCCTCAGTTCCTCACTTCCTCAACATTCACCAGAAACTTATCCAGCCAATGCAGGGTGTGCATGGCCACTTCGTCCATTTTTCCTTCTTCCTCAAAAAGGTGGCTGGCACAGGGAATGATCACAAGTTCTTTTTGGGAGGAACCCAGCATTTCATAGGCTTTGCGGTTCAGTTCGATCACCTGTGTATCGTAGCCGCCTACCAACAGAAGGGTGGGCGCCTTCACTTCCGGCAGATAGGGTCCGGCCAGGTCCGGTCTGCCCCCTCTTGACACCACGGCTTTTACTTTATCGGGCCTGATGACGGAGGCGATCAGGGCTGCGGCGGCACCTGTGCTGGCACCGTAAAGGCCGATATTGAGGCTCGCCAGTTCCGGCACCTGTGGTACCCAATCGAGTGTTTGAGCCACCCGTTTTGCCAGCAGGGGAATGTCAAACCGGTATTGCCTTGTAATCAAATCCACCTGCTCTTCGGCTGCTGTGAGCAGATCCATGGTGAGGGTGGCATAGGCGTTTCCGGCCAGGTAACGAGCCACATATAGGTTTCGGCGGCTCAACCGGGAGCTACCACTTCCGTGGGCAAACACCACCAGTCCCCTGGGTTCTTCGGGCAGGTAGATCAGGCCTTTGATGACCTCACCGCCGGCGAGATTGATGTTGATATCACGTTGCTTTATCATGGCATTTCTGGTATTGGTTGATCAATGCATCAATTTCTTCGGGTTGTACTTGCTCAAAGTTTTGGTAGTAGAAGCCTACCCCACCCGCAAACTCTTCGGGCACCATGACCGCCACAGCCGCATCCACCATGCTGCTGATGGCCCTGAATGTCTCTGCCGGACTCACTGGTATGGCAGCGATGATGCGCTTGGGATTGTAATTTCTGACCACCATGACTGCCGACATGAAAGAACTGCCGGTAGCCACTCCGTCGTCAACGATGACCACATCCCGGCCCTCCAGCTTCTGAGCTGGAATCCTTTCTCTGAGGGGCTTGTACTCCTGTTGCAGTTCCTGCCACTTCAGTTGTGCCACGCCCTGGATGTAATCTTCATCGGAGATTTTGGATGCGTAATCCTTCAGGTACACCCGGCCGTCTTCGTCAACGGTGCCGATGGCAAATTCCGGGTTACCCGGCGCTCCGAGCTTTTTGATCAATACCATGTCAAGCGCGGCATTCAACTCACAGGCAATGGGAACGGCCACGGGCAAGCCACCCCTCGGCACGGCACAAATTACCGGGTGATCGAGGTTGAATTCTTTGAGGCCTTGAGCCAGCAGGCGGCCGGCCTCAGCACGGTTTTTTAATCTGAATGCATGTTCTGAAAGGACCAGGTAGCGTCCCTTTTTAGATTGGTCTTGAATAGTTGTCATGACTGCACGTTTTGAGCTGGTTCCGCCAACCCTCTCACACGCCGTCTGACTGCAACCCAACACGAAGTGATGTGCGTCCGATTCGGTCCCTTCTTTAAGTAGTTTCAACCGCAAAGCCGGTCAGACCACTTCGCTTTGAGTATCATCCCGGAGCAAATATTAAACACACCCAATGCAGGTGGGTTTGGCTTTAGTTAAAGCATTTTACCTGCGTTCACAATGATAATTGTCACAATGTGTAAAGCGCAAAATCGCAACAAACAAAGTCAGAATCTGAGTGCCCCGAAAGCCATCGGGGCAAAAAGTGCCCTCATTCGTTTAGAGGGGTTTAGAGAGGTTTAGAGAAGTTTAGAGAGGTTGCGCTCGGTCGCTTCGTTACACCTGTAAACCATAACTTTAGAATAAAACCAACCTCTCTCAACCAACGACTCTTGCAGGTAACTCTAATCGAAAATGACTTTTTGCCCCGATGCCGATCCCGAATCCCGAAATCCTTCGGGATCGGGATCGGCACGGGGGACTCAGAATCTAAGTGGTGGAGACTAGAGACCGTTAAGTTATTTGCCGTTGCCCAGGAAGGCTTTTGCCGCCGGCAAATCGGGGTGGCTGAAGCCCAGCGCTTCCAGTTGCTGAAGGTCTCTGAGGAAGATATTTTTGAAGGTGTCATCCTTGTAATACGGCTTATTCATCCACTCCATGTAGATGGCCTTGGCCGCTTCCAGTTTTCCCTGAAACACCAGGCTGCTGGCCAAGGGTATGAACAGCCAGCTTTCCCCAGGAG